>JAYWCQ010000163.1:0-5187 GCA_043780435.1 Polaromonas sp. | reverse complement strand
AGTCTGGCGTTTGCTGCGCGAATTTGAAACCCGCAAGTTGCCGCTGACTGTGTTTGGCGTCAGTATGGCGTTACAGCGTCACCCAGAGTTGACCGCGGCATTCAAAGAACTGGGGCATGAGATCGCCTGCCACGGCTGGCGCTGGATCAGCTACCAAAATGTCGATGAAAGCATCGAACGCGAACACATGCGTATCGGCATGGACATCATCAGCCGGCTAACGGGAGAACGCCCACTGGGCTGGTACACCGGCCGCGACAGCCCTAATACAAGACGCTTGGTGGCTGACTATGGCGGCTTTGAATACGACAGCGACTACTACGGCGATGATTTGCCGTTTTGGATGAAAGTGCAAAAAACCGATGGTCAGGTGGTGCCACAACTCATTGTGCCTTACACGCTAGACACCAACGACATGCGCTTTGCCTCGGCACAAGGATTTGCACAGGGTGACGACTTTTTCACTTATCTCAAAGACAGCTTTGATGTGCTGTACGCAGAAGGCGACCCGCAGGGTTTGAACGCACCCAAGATGATGAGCATCGGCATGCATTGCCGCATGCTGGGCCGACCAGGACGCATGAAGTCTTTGCAGAGGTTTCTGGATTACGTGCAAGCACACAACCATGTTTGGATTTGCCGCCGTCTGGATATTGCACGGCATTGGAAACAAACCCATCCATTCAAACCAACAGCATGACCCTGACCAGAACATCAGCCATGACGACTTTAACTTTGCAGGCACTCAACAGCGCATCAGCTACCGAAGCCACGCAAATGCTGGATGGTGTGTACGAACACTCACCATGGATAGGGGCGCAAGCATTATCACAACGACCTTTTCGTTCCTTGGCGCATCTGAAATACAGTTTGGTAAAGGTGCTGGAAGCGGCGGGTCTGGATGCTCAAAAGGGCTTGATACGCGCTCATCCCGAGCTTGCCGGCAAAGCTATGCAAAGCCAAACACTCACTGCAGAATCGACAAATGAACAGTCGAAAGCCGGTTTAACGCAATGCACACCTGGCGAGCTTGCCAGAATTGTGCGACTTAATGCGGCGTACCATGCTAAGTTTGGATTTCCATTCATTTTGGCGGTACGGGGAGCGCGCGGAAACGGTTTGTCCAAATCAGTCATTCTGGATACATTTGAACGCCGGTTGCAAAATCACCCCCTGTTCGAACAGCAAGAATGCTTGCGCCAGATTCACCGCATTGCTGAAATTCGCTTGAACGACAAGTTTGGTGCAACCCCCAACTTGGGTAATGAAATGTGGGATTGGCAAGAAAAATTAAGTGCTCATACCGATCCAGGTTATGCCGAATTAGGGCAGTTGACTGTGACCTACCTGACGGATGCCCATAGAGCTTGCGCCAAAGATATTTCCGAGTTGATGGACGATTGCGGTTTTGATGAAGTCAACATTGATGCTGTGGGCAATGTGGTCGGTCGGTACCTTGCGACATCCGAAAAGGCGCAAACGCTGCTGACCGGTAGCCACTACGACACCGTACGCAACGGCGGGAAATACGATGGCCGGTTGGGGATTTTTGTTCCCCTAGCTTGCGTGTGCGAATTAAAACGACAAGGCAAGCGATTACCTTTTCATATTGAAGTAGTTGGCTTCTCTGAAGAAGAAGGCCAGCGCTACAAGGCGACATTTTTAGGCTCAGGCGCATTGATTGGTCAATTCGACTCTGCTTGGCTAGATCAGCAGGATACAGATGGCATCACCATGCGGCAAGCTATGCAGCACGCAGGTTTGTGTGTGGATGACATTCCCAAAATCAAACGCCAGACTGAAGACTACTTAGGCTTTGTTGAAGTTCACATTGAGCAAGGGCCGGTACTCAATGAGCTTAATATCCCGCTAGGTATCGTCACCTCTATCAACGGTAGCGTGCGTTACGCCTGCGAAGTGATTGGCACGGCTTGCCATGCAGGAACAACACCTATGAACAGACGTTCAGATGCAGCAGCAGCGGTGGCCGAACTGATTTTGTTTGCAGAGCAGCGTGCTGCGCAAGACGGTGACTCGGTTGCCACGGTTGGGCAGCTCCTAGTCCCCAACGGCTCTACCAATGTCGTACCTGGGCGCTGTCATTTCACGCTGGACATGCGCGCACCAACCAATGCACAGCGCGATGCGATGGTCAACGACATCCTGAATAAATTCAAAGCCATTTGCGAACACCGACAAGTCCGATACACAATGGAGGAAACCATGCGCGCTGCGGCTGCACCCAGCGACCCCGCTTGGCAGCAGCGCTGGGAACAAGCTGTGGACAGCCTGGGCGTTCCCTTGCACCGTATGCCCAGCGGTGCCGGCCACGATGCAATGAAGCTCCACGAAGTCATGCCCCAAGCCATGCTGTTTGTTCGCGGCGAAAACTCGGGCATCAGCCATAACCCGCTGGAGTCAAGCACGAACGACGATATGCAGCTCGCTGTAGATGCCTTCACACAACTACTAAACCAATTGTCTGCTGAATTTTGATATTAGATTTGCCTTTTATATGACCACCTACGACAAGCTAGACGCATGGATTGACGCTCATTTTGACGAGCAAGTCCGATTTTTACAGGCGCTGATTCAAGTACCGAGCGATACCCCACCTGGCAACAACACACCACATGCTGAACGCACTGCTGAACTTCTGCATAACTTTGGTTTTGAAGTTGAAAAATATGTCGTGCCTACAGAAGAGGTGCATGCTGCTGGTTTGCAATCTATCACCAATCTTGTAGTGCGAAGAAAATACGGCGTGGGAAAGACTATTTTGCTCAATGCCCATGGCGATGTTGTGCCTCCGGGCGAAGGCTGGACGCATGCCCCTTATGGCGGCGAGATTGAAAACGGCAAGATTTATGGCCGCGCAGCCGCTGTTAGCAAGTGTGATTTTTCCACCTATGCCTTTGCCGTTCGCGCCCTAGAAGCCGTGGACAAGCCTTCAACGGGCAGCGTGGAATTACTCTTCACCTACGATGAGGAATTCGGCGGTGAAGTAGGACCAGCATGGTTGTTGAATAAAAAAATTATCCACCCTGACTTGATAATCGCCTCTGGATTCAGCTACCAGGTCATCACCGCGCACAACGGTTGTCTGCAATTGGAGGTGACGGTCCATGGCAAGATGGCGCATGCGGCCATTCCAGACTCGGGTGTTGACGCCATGCAGGCGGCTGTACGTATTTTGAGCGCTTTATACGAACAAAATGATTTGTATAAAAAAATAACGTCTAATGTTGAAGGTATCTCTCACCCATATCTCAACGTAGGCTTGATGGAAGGTGGCACAAATACCAATGTTGTCCCCGGGCGTGTGAGCTTTAAACTCGACCGTCGCATGATCCCTGAAGAAAACCCCGCAGTAGTAGAAGCAACACTGCGCAAAATTATTGCGGATGCAGCCGCTCAAACCCGAGGTGTTAGCGTTGACGTAAAACGCATGCTACTGGCTAAAGCAATGCAACCACTGGCCGGCAATAAACCTTTGGTAGAAGCTATCCAAAAGCATGGGCAATCTGTTTTTGGCGAAGCTATCCCAGCCCTTGGAACGCCGCTGTACACCGATCTTCGTTTATTTTGCGAAGCGGGCATACCCGGCGTGATTTATGGTGCAGGCCCACGAACGGTATTGGAGTCAAACGCCAAACGTGCCGATGAACACTTGAACCTAGAAGATCTGCGTCGAGCAACCAAGGTGATTGCGCGCAGTCTCAGTGACTTGCTTGCCGCATGATATTGACAGCCATGACTGGATTAGCCGCCACTAGCGTTCCGTCTCAATATCCGGAATCCGCGTGAACGCAATCCGCATCGGTGCATTGTCCAGCGCACCGTGCGCGCTGGCGTAATACAAAGCGTTTTTGCCGTACAAGCGGTTGATGTTGTCAACTGCAGCTGACAAACGACTTCGATCGGCTTTGGGCGCGTTTGATTCAAACAGTGTCGGCGTGTGCTGCGCGGCGGGCACCAAACCAAAAAACGTCAACCCCACGGCCAACGGCATGGGCTGCAAGATCAAACCCTGCCCTGCCGGCTTGGTCCACAGCTTGGCCAACACATGCAAAAAGAAGGCCGTGTCTTGCGTTTCGCAAAACGTGGTGTCGCGCTGCATGCCAGATTTCACGTCGCCAAGCCGTCTACCTTTGACAAACACACTCATCCCCGTCGCGTAAAAGTCCTGCTTACGCAACCGCATTGCTGCTTTTTGGGTAAGCCGATTCAGCACGTTCCACGCGCCCTCAGCATTTCGCAGCTCAGGTGGCAGCACGTGCGAATGGCCTAAAGTGCGCGTCACCACCGCACGCGGCTCGTACCACTGGCCGCGCAGTTTGTCATACATATCAGTACCGCCCACGCCACCCCACAGGGTGTGCAGCACATCGCGCGGCGCAGCGTACAAATCGTCCATGGTTATGATGCCAGCCCGTTCCAGCCGCTGCACCATGCGCGGCCCCACGCCGCTGATAGCGGAAGGCTTCAGGTGTAGCAATTTGGCAGGAATATCCGCCTGCTCCAGCACCGTCAACCCATTGGGTTTTTGCATGTCCGATGCCAGCTTGCCCAGCATGGTATTGGGCGCAATGCCTATCGAGCTGCGCATGCACACACCCACCGTGTTGATCAGCTCTTTTTTGATGCGTTCGGCAATACTCACCGCTTTTTCACGACCGCACCACGAACCGGTCAACTCGCACTCCATCTCGTCAATACTCATCACCTGCCGCACTGGCGCAATGCGCTCCACCGCCGCCACCGCCCGATGGTGAAAATCCACATAGACTTCGTGTCGCCCCACAATCAATGTGATTTCAGGGCATAACTTCTTCGCATCCGCCACGCTGGTGCCGGTTTTGATGCCAAACGCCTTCGCCTCATAACTCGCCGCAATACAGCACGATGTCTCCGCCATCACTGGCACCACACCCACGGGTCGGCCGCGCAAAGCAGGGTTGATTTGCTGCTCGACCGAGGCAAAGTAAGCGTTGAAATCAACAAAGAGTGTGCGGAGCATGATTAAATACTGGTTATTTGTACAGTATAACAGGCAAAAGAAAACCCCGCAACACGTTGCTGTGTGGCGTGTCAGCAACAAATGAATTGTCCGGTTTCTAGCAAGTAATCTGTCCGGTTTGTGGAGGTGAAATGAACCATCCCCCCATCAGCCGGACCCGCTACCTG
>JAYWCQ010000162.1:0-6491 GCA_043780435.1 Polaromonas sp. | reverse complement strand
ATTTGGTGCCGTCGGCGAGACTCGAACTCGCAAAGCTTTCGCCACTACCACCTCAAGATAGCGTGTCTACCAATTTCACCACGACGGCTGTTTATTTATTCAGAGAACTAGAGGTAACTATGCAGTTTATGACACAGTTTATTCGCACTCTGAACTGTCTAGTAGTTTACCCTGAAACGTCACTGTTTTTTAGCGCGAGTTTCGGCTATTTTTGCACTATTTTACAAATGCAAAGGTATATTACTTGCTAGGGATTTGTGTTGCTGGAGGTTTGCCTGCATCAACTGGGGCTGTAGGGGCTGCAGGTGCTGCAGCCGGGGCTGCTGGCGCAACGGCCTTGTTATCTGGAATTTGACCAACTGGGCCCGCCGGTGCAGCCGGAACTGCAGGTGCAGGCACCACAACCGCAGCACCATCTAACACGCTACCAGACGACGTTGGACGCAAATTGCCAAAATATGACAACGCCATGGTGCAAACAAAAAACACCGCAGCCAAACCAGACGTAGCGCGTGACATGAAGTTGGCACTGCCACTGGCTCCAAACAAGCTGCCTGAGCCGCCGCCACCGAATGCCGCACCCATGTCCGCGCCTTTGCCGTGCTGAACCAAGATCAAACCAACCATGGCGATGGCGGACAACATTTGCGTGATCAACACTAATTTCAAAACAATACTCATTTACTTACTCCTAATTTAATAGCAACTCATGCCTATTATACGCAAGCTGCAGCGATAATTGATAAAAAATCTACGGCTTTGAGCGACGCTCCTCCAATCAAACCACCGTCTATATCAGGTTGCGCCAACAACGTTGCCGCATTGCCAACATTCATGCTGCCGCCGTACACAATTTGGATACGATCGGCCTGCTTGCTCGCCGCATTCAGCTGCGCGCGCAGCAATGCATGCACGGCTTGCGCTTGCTCGGGCGTGGCGGTTTTACCCGTTCCTATCGCCCAAACAGGCTCATAAGCCAATACGATTTCGCTGATGCAGTGGCCATTGGTATGAATCACCGCCGCCAACTGCCGCTTCACCACTTCTTCGGTTTTACCCGCTTCACGCTCAGCCAAGGTTTCGCCAATGCAAACAATCGGTGTGATGCCCGCAGCCAAGGAAATTTGCGCCTTTTTAGCGACCAATTCATCGGTTTCGCCATGAAACTGGCGGCGCTCCGAGTGACCAACGATGGCGTAACGCACGCCAAAGTCTTTCAGCATCGTTGCTGAAATTTCACCTGTGAAAGCGCCCGATTCTTGGCTAGACACATCTTGTGAACCCAATTCGATGCCGCTTTTGATACACAGCTGCTGCATTTGCGCCAAATAGACAAACGGCACGCACAAGGCGACCACACTTTTAGCAGGAATACGAGCGTGCAAGCCAGCATCTAAAGCCGCAATCAAGGCTGAATTGGCAGCCAAACTGCCATTCATCTTCCAATTGCCAGCAATGAGTGTCTTTTTAATGGTCATGTCATCTCCTGCAGCATCAAGATTGCCAATCCAAAACCAGCTTACCCACGTGCTGATTGGACTCCATCAAGACATGTGCTTGCTCAGCCGCATTGGTCTGACTGGTTGAAAATACAGTATGAATCACCGGCTTGATCGCGCCATTTTCGAGCAACGGCCACACCGTTTTGTGCAAAGCTTGGGCAATAGCTGCTTTGAAAGCAATCGAGCGTGGACGTAGCGTTGAGCCCGTGATGGTCAATCGCTTGCGCAGCACCATACCTGCGTTGAACTCGCTCTTCACTCCGCCCTGCACCGCGATGATGACCAAACGACCATCTTCCGCCATGCACTCCACTTCTTTCGCAACGTAGCTACCAGCCACCATGTCCAAAAACACGTTTACGCCAGCGCCGTTGGTGATTCTTTTCACTTCAGCAGCAAAGTCATGCGTTTTATAGTTGATGGCGTGGTCTGCACCTAGCTTGAGGCAAGCGGCGCATTTTTCGTCGCTGCCAGCGGTTGCTATCACGGTTGCACCCAAAGCTTTCGCCATTTGGATCGCTGTCACGCCAATGCCACTGGTGCCGCCTTGCACCAAAAATGTCTCACCCGCTTGCAAGCGAGCGCGGTCAAACACATTGCTCCAGACGGTAAAAAACGTCTCGGGCAAGGTTGCCGCTTCAATATCCGTCAAGCCTTTAGGCGTTGGCAAACACTGGGCGACAGGCGCAACGCAAAACTGCGCGTAGCCGCCACCGGCGACTAAGGCACACACGCGGTCGCCCACTTTTAAGCCACCAGTCGCCATCGCGACCGCATCGCCGCTGACAATAACACCAGCCACTTCCAAGCCCGGAATATCCGATGCTCCTGGTGGCACAGGGTAGTTTCCCGTGCGTTGCAGCACGTCTGGGCGGTTGATGCCACTGGCGGAAACTTGAATCAGCACATCGCCCGCGCCGGCGACTGGTATAGCACGCTCAGTAGGACGCAGCACGTCTGGCGCGCCGAAGGAGGTAATTTCAAAGACTTTCATTCGATATTGAATAAAATTGGTTAAATATTGTATAAAGACTTAAATTAAGTGGCTAAATATGACTCTAGCCGGCGTATTTATTACCTAAGGCGCTATTAAAAGTATAGTGTAAATTACTTTACAAATAGGATTAATAGCTTAAATCAGCAATAAATATGACCTACGAATAAATCAATTAAATTGCGTCAATTAACGTGATTGATCTTGCTCAGAACGCTCGATCAAAGCCTTCATAGACAACTTCACACGACCTTTTTCGTCAGTTTCCATGACTTTGACTTTGACGATTTGACCTTCTTTAAGATAATCCGTCACTTTTTCAACGCGCTCGTGGGCGATTTGGCTAATATGCAGCAAACCGTCTTTGCCTGGCAACAAGTTGATCAAAGCACCAAAATCCAAAATCTTGGTCACGGGGCCTTCGTAGATTTTGCCGATTTCGACTTCAGCGGTGATCTGCTCGATGCGGCGTTTTGCCTCTTCAGCTTTCGCACCGTCGGTCGCCGCGATGGTGATCGTGCCGTCTTCGTTGATGTTGATTTGGCAACCTGTCTCTTCTGTCAAAGCACGAATAACTGCGCCGCCCTTGCCGATCACGTCACGGATTTTTTCCGGATTGATCTTCATGGTGTACAACTTAGGTGCAAAACTGGACACTTCGGTCTTGGCTTCGCCCATGGCTTCTTGCATTTTGCCCAAAATGTGGATGCGCGCCTCTTTGGCTTGTGCCAAAGCAACTTGCATGATTTCTTTGGTGATGCCTTGGATTTTGATGTCCATTTGTAACGCTGTGATACCGTTGGTAGTACCAGCTACCTTGAAATCCATGTCGCCCAAATGGTCTTCGTCACCCAAAATGTCGGTCAACACCGCAAAACGGTTGCCGTCTTTGATCAAACCCATGGCGATACCAGCCACATGCGCTTTCAAAGGCACGCCAGCGTCCATCAAAGACAAGCAGCCGCCGCAGACGGATGCCATCGATGACGAACCGTTGGATTCAGTGATTTCAGATACCACACGCATGGTGTACGGGAATTCTTCTTTAGATGGCAACACAGCGATCAAAGCGCGTTTGGCCAAACGGCCGTGACCGATTTCGCGGCGTTTTGGCGTACCAACGCGGCCTGTTTCGCCAGTCGCGAACGGAGGCATGTTGTAGTGCAGCATGAAGTTGTCTTCAAAGTCACCAGACAAAGCATCAATACGCTGTGCATCGCGTTCTGTACCGAGCGTTGTCACCACCAAAGCCTGTGTCTCACCACGGGTGAACAAGGCTGAACCGTGGGTGCGTGGCAGAACGCTGTTGCGGATTTCAATCGCGCGAACGGTGCGTGTGTCGCGACCATCAATGCGTGGCTCGCCTGCCAAAATTTGGCTACGAACGATTTTGGCTTCAATTTCGAACAATAAGCCTTCAATAGCGACTTTGTCAAACTCAGCGCCTTCTGCTTTGAGAGCAGCCATCACTTCAGAGTAAGCCGAGCGGCAGGCTTGTGTGCGGGCTTGCTTGTTGCGGATTTGGTAAGCAGCAACGAGTTTGTCTTTCGCCAATACATCGATTTTTGCGATCATTGGCTCGTCTTTAGCCGGTGCCTTCCAGTCCCAAACCGGTTTGCCAGCGTCACGCACCAAGTCGTGAATCGCGTTGATAGCGATATTGCCTTGATCGTGGCCAAAAACGATCGCGCCGAGCATGATTTCTTCGCTGAGCTGTTGCGCTTCTGATTCCACCATCAACACGGCAGATTCTGTACCGGCCACGACCAAGTCCATGATGGAGCCTAATCGTGCCGTTTTGCCTGGATTCAAGACGTATTCACCATTGACGTAGCCCACGCGAGCCGCGCCAATTGGGCCGCTGAATGGGATGCCGCTGACAGACAATGCCGCGCTAACGGCGATCAAAGCTGCAATGTCAGCATCAACTTCAGGATTCAAAGAGACGGTGTGAACGACCACGTGCACTTCGTTGAAGAAGCCTTCCGGGAACAGTGGACGAATTGGGCGGTCGATCAGGCGGCTGGTGAGTGTTTCAAACTCGCTAGGGCGGCCTTCGCGCTTGAAAAAGCTGCCCGGAATTTTGCCAGCTGCGTAGGTTTTCTCAAGGTAATCAACGGTTAACGGGAAGAAATCTTGCCCAGCTTTGCCTTCGGTTTTGCCGACGACGGTAGCCAGCACAACGGTGCCGTCCATGTCCAACAGCACAGCGCCGCTAGATTGGCGAGCGATTTCGCCGGTTTCCATGGTGACGGTGTTAGAACCCCACTGGAATGTTTTCGATACTTTTTTGAACATTGTCATTTTTGTAGCTCCTGAAAATGTGACTAACTTTGTCACTAAAAAATGCAACCCGTTTGAGTTGCGGCGGTCAGAGCAGATTTGATGAACACAATGCCATTCCAGAAAAAATAAATCTTTTAAAATCTTGCAAGGCTTTAATAAACCCACTCATTTTTACTTATTTCTTATGGAATGACACAGCTTGCCTTCCTTCGATCTCGCTCTGATAAATCAATAAATTCGAAAGTTAAAACAAAAAACGCCCGAGTAAGCAGAACTAACTCAGGCGCTTGAATTGCAATTAACTTGCGATAAACAAATTACTTACGCAGACCCAACTTGGCGATCAACGCAACGTAACGGTCATGGTCTTTACGGTTCAAATAGGACAACAAGCTCTTACGGCTGTTAACCATGCGCAGCAAGCCACGACGACCGTGGTGGTCTTTGGCATGCAACTTGAAATGGGGGGTGAGTTCGTTGATACGAGCGGTCAACAAAGCCACTTGGACTTCGGTGCTACCTGTATCGTTAGCGCTACGCGCATTGGCTTTAACGACTTCGGCTTTAATCGATGATGCGATCATTTGAATTTCCTATATTTAAATATGACTTGCGTTAGCCATTGGAAGTGCGGCTAACGTGCGCCTTGCGACATGCAAAGCCATTCGATTATACCTCGAAATAGCTTTGCTGTATGCCTAGATTAACTCGGGCAGCTCAAGATTTACTTGGCTTTAGAAGCCGCGCCAGCTGAACCGCCGCCACTTCCTCCATTACGCATCGTTTTGAAGAATTCAGACGAATTTGGATCTAGCACCAAAACATCGCTTTTCTTGCTAAAACTGGCCTTGTAAGCGTCCAAACTGCGGTAAAACTGGGCAAATTGCGGGTCGCGACCAAAGGCATCGGCATACAAAGTCGCGGCTTTGGCATCGCCCTCGCCTTTGACTTTTTGCGCATCGCGGTAAGCTTCTGCCACCAACACGTCACGCTGGCGGTCAGCATCAGCGCGGATTTTTTCGCCTTCTGCGCCACCTGTAGAACGTAATTCGTTGGCCACTTGTTGGCGCTCAGATTTCATACGCTGAAAAACCGAATCAGCCACCGAAGGCGGAAAGTCCACCCGTTTGATGCGCACATCGACGATTTCGATACCAAAGGTCTTGGCATCATCCACCAGTCGCTGCTGGACGCCCAACATGATTTTGTCGCGGTCTGTTGACAACACGTCTTTCACGGTGCGCTTGGTCACTTCAGAATTCAGCGCGTCTTGCACCACTGAGGTCAAACGCTGCTCAGCGGTAGAAATATTCGAGCCGCCTGAGTTGTTACGAATAAACTGCTTAGGGTCAGCAATACGCCATTTTACCAACCAATCAACCACCAAGTTTTTCTTCTCAGCAGTTTGTATCGAGCCCGTTTCTGGGCTGTCCAAGGTCAATACCCTGCGATCCAAGAAGATCACGTTTTGAAAAGGTTGCGGCAGCTTGAAACGCAGACCAGGCTCAGTGATGACCTCTTTAATCTGCCCAAACGAGTACAACACGCCAAATTGGCGTTGATCGACCACAAACAGGGTCGATGCGAGCACTGCGACACCAATCAGCAGTGATGAAATGATGAGTCCAATTTTGTTCATATTCTTGTATTCCAATCGGTCAAATCAACGGCCATCACGGTCACGCGAGCGGCTGGCGTCGCGAGTGCGG
>JAYWCQ010000161.1:0-2506 GCA_043780435.1 Polaromonas sp. | reverse complement strand
GTTGTTGCCATTGGCAAAGTGGTCTTGCGCGAAGGGGCTGGCGAGGTATTCCATGAACAAAATCGCGTTGTCGCGGTTTTTGGCGTATTTCGCCACGGCGCCGCCAGCGATGTTCATGTGCGTGCCCCAAGAAGCTTGGTTCGGGAAGACCACGCCAACTTTTTCCATCATGGCTTTGTCTTCAGGGTTGGTGGAGCGCATCAAGCGGGCGAGGTAATAGGTGTTTGTGATGGCAATCGCGCATTCGCCAGAGGCGACGCCTTTGATTTGATCGGTGTCGCCACCCTTGGGTGCGCGCGCCATGTTGTCGACCATGCCTTTGAGAAAGGCTTCAGTTTTGGCCTCGCCCAGGTGTTCCATGACGGAGGAAAACAGGCTCATGTTGTACGGGTGCGAGCCGGAACGGGTGCAGAGTTTTCCCCTGTTTTTAGGGTCGGCGAGCTCTTCGTAGGTGTCAACATCGTCTCTTTTGACTTTGACTTTGTCGTAAACGATGACGCGGGCTCGGGTGGAGAAACCTGTCCAGGTGACACCCTCTTTGGTCGCGGCAGCACGCAGATTGGCGGGAATGCCGTCATCCAGCAGCTTAGATTTGAAGGGTTGGAACAGGCCTTCTTCGTCGGCTTTGGTCAGACGGGCTGCGTCCACCAGCAAGATCAAATCAGCGGGAGAGGCTGCGCCTTCAGCTTTCAGGCGGGTCAAAATGCCAGCATCGTCAGAATCCACGCGGTTGATTTTGATACCGGTTGTCTTTGTAAAGGTGCTGTACAGCGCCTCGTCGGTTGCGTAATGGCGTGCAGAATACAGGTTGAGCACTTTCTCGGTGCTTTGGGCTTGGGCGGTGTTGATGGACAACAATGCGCCGCAGGCAGCAGCGAGGCAGGTCAAAGTAGTTACTGAACGCTTGAACATGGTGAGTCCTTAAAAGAGTAATTGAAAAGTAAAAAGAAAAATCAGCAGAAAAAATAGAAAGAAAGTTTATTGCAAATGCGAATCATTCTTAATTATAACGTGACAGCGATCGATAGGTTGACGGTAGTACCTAAAAACACAAGCTTTGTAGGTCTAAAACTTCTTTTGGTGTCGCTTTTGGGTGTTTATTTGGTCGGTTGTACCACCGTGCCACCCGTGCCTACAACGTCGATTACACCCCCTGTCATCAGCAAACGGCTACCCAAAATCGGCCTCGCCTTGGGCGGTGGCGCGGCGCGTGGCTTCGCGCATATCGGGGTGATTCAGGTGCTGGAAGAGGCCGGCATCAAGCCCGATTTGGTGGTCGGCACATCGGCTGGCAGTCTGGTTGCCGCCATTTATGCCAGTGGCAAAACGGGGGCACAGCTGCAAATCGTGGCTGAAACCATGGAAGAAGCGGCCTTGACGGACTGGATCTTGCCCTTCGTCAGCCGTGGCATGCTGCGCGGCGAGGCGTTGGCGCGGTATGTCAGCAGCCAAGTCGGCGGCAAAACCATAGAGTCCTTCGCCATGCCGCTGGGCATCGTCGCGACGGATTTGCACAGCGGTCAAGGTGTGTTGTTCAT
The DNA here is from genome assembly GCA_043780435.1 of Polaromonas sp. Classification (GTDB taxonomy): domain Bacteria; phylum Pseudomonadota; class Gammaproteobacteria; order Burkholderiales; family Burkholderiaceae_C; genus Aalborgiella. The sequence continues at coordinate 968 of JAYWCQ010000161.1, read as the reverse complement.
ACGGGGCGACACCGCCACCGCCGTGCGTGCTTCCAGCGCCGTGCCCGCTGTGTTTCAGCCCGTCAAAATTGGCACACGTGAATATGTGGATGGCGGTTTGGTGTCGCCCGTCCCCGTGCGTTATGCGCGGCAAATGGGTGCTGAGGTGGTGATAGCAGTCGATATCTCCGCCACACCAGAGAGCAACCCCGCGCTGGGAACGATGGATATTCTGCTGCAAACCTTCGCCATCATGAGCCGATCCATCAACACGTTCGAGCTGAGAGAAGCCGATGTCGCCGTGCGGCCCGCGCTGGCGGGGGTGTCGAGTGCGGATTTTGCGTCCAAGCGGCGCTCGATTGAAGCGGGCAGGGCGGCGATGTTGGCGGCGCTGCCGCAACTGCGGACGGCTATTGCGGTGAAGAGTCAGTAGAGTTTATATTTAAATTTGCCATCAAAACAATAGTGAATTTAGTTACAAAAAATAGACTCTAGCGAGCGTATTTGTTGCCTAAATAGCTATTAAATGTATAGCAAAAACCCATAAAAAAAGCCACACAGTTACCTGAGTGGCTTTATGCTACCTTGGTTCAAACCCTGAGGTTTGAACCAGACAGAACGTTAATTAACGCTTTTTAGTGGCAGTAGCTGATGCAGTTGCCTTCATCGCTGTTTCTGAAGCAGTTGCGAAGTTTTTCTCAGCCATTTCAGTTGCTTGCTTGACAGACTTTTGCACTGATTCAAATGCGTTGTTTGCAGCAGTAACAGCGCTTTTCATCATAGTTACAGCAGACTCAGAGCCAGCTGGTGCGTTTTTAGAAGCTGTTTCAACCAAGCCCATCAATTTTTTCTGTGCCTCAGCAGATTGCTCTTCAACGTTTTTTGTGAACTCTGCGCCAGCGCTGGTAGCGATGTCATACAGGTGACGGCTGTAAGCCGCTGATTTTTCAGCCATAGGCTGGATCAAACCGGCTTGCAAAGCCAAAAAT
>JAYWCQ010000160.1:0-3802 GCA_043780435.1 Polaromonas sp. | reverse complement strand
GCTCGACGAGCCCAGCATCGGCCTGCACCCGCGCGACATGGGGCGCATCACCCAGGCCATGCTGCGCCTGCGCGATGCGGGTAACACCCTGGTGGTGGTTGAGCATGACCCGGCGGTGATGCTGGCTGCCGACCGCATGATCGACATGGGCCCCGGCCCGGGTGAGCGGGGTGGCCAAATCGTGTTTGATGGGACGACGGAGCAGTTGCGCCACGCCGACACCTTGACCGGTGCCTATCTGGGTGGCCGCAAGCAAATCGGCATGGGTTTCCAACGTTTGGTCAGCGACAGCACACCACGCTTGATTCTGGAAGGCGCGCGCGAGCACAACCTCAAAAACGTCACGGTTGACCTGCCTTTGCAGCGCTTGGTCACCATCACTGGTGTCAGCGGGTCGGGCAAGTCGAGTCTAGTTCAGGATATTCTGGCTCCGGCCTTGTTGCGTTATTTCGGCAAAGCGACCGATACGCCGGGTTTGCATGGTCGTTTGTTAGGCGCAGACCACCTCAGCGATGTGGTGTTCGTCGATCAGTCCCCCATCGGCAAAACCGCCCGTTCAAACCCCGCCAGCTACGTCGGCGCGTGGGACGCCGTGCGAGAGTTGTTTGCCCAAGCACCGCTGGCCAAGCAACGTGGCTACACCACCTCCAAATTCAGCTTCAACAGTGGTGATGGTCGCTGCGCCCTGTGTGGTGGTTCGGGTTTTGAGCACATCGAGATGCAGTTTTTGAGCGATGTGTATCTGCGCTGCCAGGACTGCAACGGTCTTCGCTACCGCCCCGAGGTGTTGGAAGTACGCATTGAGCGCCAAGGCAAGAGCCAGAGCTTGAGTCTTAATGTCGCTGATGTGCTGAATTTGACCGTGAGCGAGGCCGCTGCGATATTCGCAGCCGACCGCGATGTCATCCGCGCCCTGCAGCCCATCGTCGATGTGGGTCTGGAATACGTCAAACTCGGCCAACCGGTGCCTACTTTGTCAGGTGGTGAAGCGCAGCGCCTCAAACTTGCCGGGTTCTTGGCCGAAGCTGCCAAGAGCGGCAGTTCCAGCCGGCAACCCGTTGCGAAAAAGGGCACGCTGTTCCTGTTTGACGAACCCACCACCGGTTTGCACTTTGACGACATCGCCAAGCTCATGCGCGCTTTGCGCAAGCTGCAGGATGCGGGCCACTCCCTCATCATCATCGAGCACAACCTGGATGTGATCCGATCCAGCGACTGGCTGGTCGATCTGGGCCCCGAAGGCGGCGAGGCCGGTGGCGAGATCGTCGCCGTTGGTGCGCCGGACGACCTGCGTCGCCACCCAACGTCGCACACCGGCAAAGCCCTGCGCGATTACGACAGCGCACTGGGATTGGGCACGCTCATCGCATCAGAGAAGGGCGTGGCAGAAAAAGGCGGCTGGGTCATGCCCGCGCTCGTGCTGACGCCGCCAGTCCATGCCGAAAACACGCATATCCAGATCGTCAACGCCAAGGAGCACAACCTCAAGTCCCTCAGCGTCAACATCCCGCATGGCCAATTTACCGTGGTCACCGGCGTCAGCGGTTCGGGCAAATCGACACTCGCGTTTGACATCTTGTTCAACGAAGGCCAGCGCCGCTACCTGGAAAGTCTCAACGCTTACGCCCGCAGCATCGTGCAGCCGGCAGGGCGGCCCGAGGTGGATGCGGTTTATGGCATCCCGCCCACGGTGGCGATTGAGCAGCGGCTGAGCCGGGGTGGCCGCAAATCCACCGTCGGCACGACGACCGAGGTGTGGCATTTCCTGCGCCTGCTCTACGTCAAATTGGGCATTCAACATTGCATCCATGACGGCGCCGCCGTGCAGCCGCAAACGCCAGACAGCATCGTCTCGCAGCTGCTGAAAAACTTCAAAGGCCAGCACATCGGCTTGCTGGCACCCTTGGTCATCAACCGCAAAGGCGTCTACACCGAACTGGCCGACTGGGCGCGTCCGCGTGGCTACACCCATTTGCGGGTCGATGGCAACTTTCTGCCAACCACCGGCTTCCCACGCATTGACCGCTTTAAGGAGCACAGCATCGAGCTGCCGGTAGCGAGTCTGGATATTACCGCTGACAATGAAGCCGCCTTGCGATTGGCTCTGAGCGTGGCCTTGGAGCACGGCAAAGGCGTTGTTTATGTGCTGAGTGATCTGGCCGGTCTGTGCAGCGCGATGGAAGATGGCGCTGAAACCTCAAAAATTGGCAAACTGAGCGTGTTCTCCACCAAACGCGCCTGCCCGGTCTGCAGCACCAGCTACGCCGAGCTGGATCCGCGCCTGTTCAGCTACAACAGCAAACACGGTTGGTGTCCCGATTGCGTCGGCACCGGCGTGCAACTGACCAAAGACCAGCGCAAGGTGTTTGACGACTCGGTGAAGGAAGACAACGGTGGCCGCGAGCAAACCTTTGCCGAGCCGGATGCCGACGATGTGACTACCCACGCCTGCGCCAGCTGCAACGGTACACGTCTGAATTTGATGGCGCGTGCGGTGAAGTTTGGCGCTTACTCTGCAGGGGAAGGCATTGGGATCACCGACATCGCCGCACTTAGCGTTACTGATATCCGCCAGTGGGTCGCCACATTGCAAGTTGCCAACCGCCTGAGCCAGCGCGAAATGGACATTGCCCGCGATTTGCTCCCCGAAATCAAGGGAAGGCTGGAGTTTCTGGAAGAAGTCGGGCTGGGCTACCTCACCTTGGACCGGGGCGCGCCCACCCTCAGTGGTGGCGAGGCGCAGCGTATTCGCCTGGCCGCGCAGCTGGGCAGCAATCTGCAGGGCGTTTGCTACGTGCTGGACGAGCCGACCATTGGCCTGCATGCCCGCGACAACCAGATTTTGCTGCGTGCCCTGCACAAGCTGGGCGACAAAGGCAACACCCTGGTGGTGGTGGAGCATGACGTGGACACCATCCGCGCCGCCTCGCACATCATCGACATCGGCCCCAGCGCCGGCAAGCGCGGTGGCTGGCTGGTGGCTGAAGGTACGGTAGAGGACGTGATGCGGGCCGCTGAATCGCAAACCGGCCGCTACCTGATGCATGCCATCAAGCACCCCCTGCAAACCCGCCGAACAGTCGAGCAAGTTGAAGGCCAGGCCTGGATTGACGTGCAGGGTGCGACTATGCACAACCTGCAAAACGTCAACGTGCAAATTCCGTTGCAACGCTTGGTCGCCATCACCGGCGTGTCCGGTTCCGGCAAATCAACGCTGGCACGCGAGGTGATGCTCACCAATGTCCATGCCGCCGTGGCGCAGCAGGCCACCAAGGCGGGGCGTGATGCGGCAGCCGCTGGCAAACACCCGGTTTGGGTCGGTTGTGCTGATGTATCTGGCTACGCCACGGTCGACCGCGTGCTGGAAGTGGACCAAACCCCCATCGGCAAAACCCCACGCAGTTGCCCCGCCACCTACATCGGCTTTTGGGACACCATCCGCAAGCTGTTTGCCGAAACGCTGGAGGCCAAAGCACGCGGTTACGCTGCCGGCCGCTTCAGCTTCAATGCCGGCGATGGCCGCTGCTCGGGCTGCGACGGCCAGGGCATACGAACCATTGCCATGAGTTTTTTGCCCGATGTGAAGGTCAAATGCGAGGTCTGCCACGGTGCCCGCTTCAACCCCGAGACGCTGGCCGTCACCTGGCGCGGCAAAAGCATTGGCGACGTGCTGCAGATGGAGGTCGACGAAGCGGTGGACTTTTTCGCCGCCATGCCCAACATCAGCCACCCGCTGCAACTGCTTAAAGACGTGGGCTTGGGCTACCTCACGCTGGGCCAGCCCAGCCCCACGCTCAGCGGC
>JAYWCQ010000159.1:0-3195 GCA_043780435.1 Polaromonas sp. | reverse complement strand
CGACGGCTAGGCCGCGGTTATTACGCAAGTGAGCGGCCACTTCGGCTTGGCAGCAGGGCACCAAAACCATGTATTTGGCGCGCTTTTGCAGGCCGAAGGAGATGGCGTCGTCGGTGGCCGTATCGCAGGCGTGCAAGGCGGTGACGATGTCGATTTGCGGCGGAAAGTCGGCAGACTGGGCGGATTCTGCAACGCTGAGGTTGAGAAAGGACATGCCTGTGAAGCCGAGCCTTGCGGCCAGTTCGCGGGATTTTTGGACCAACTCGGCGCGGGTTTCTATGCCGTAGATGTGACCTAACCTGCTGGTATTTGCCGCATTAAAGAACAAGTCGTAAATGATGAAGCCTAAGTAAGATTTACCTGCGCCGTGGTCAGCTAGGGTCAAGTCTTTGTCTGTTGTTGGCAACTCAAGCAGCAACTTTTCGATGAAGCCGTAAAGGTGATAGACCTGCTTGAGTTTGCGGCGCGAGTCTTGGTTGAGCTTGCCTTCGCGGGTGAGGATGTGCAGCTCTTTGAGGAGTTCTAGGGACTGGCCGGGGCGGATTTCATGCGCGACCAGATCGGGTTTCGCAGTCTGAGTTGGTTTAGTTTTGACGGATTTCATGGTGTGGCGTTCAATGTAGCACCAACTTGCAGCTCATCCCAACCCTTGAGTCCTAGACGCTCCATCGTTTGCATATTGACCCCAAAAATCGCCTCGGCTTCGGGGAAAGCTTCGACGGCTTGGTCGATGCTGGATTCGCGCAGCAAATGCAGCGTGGGGTACGGGGCGCGGTTGGTGAAGTTGCTGATGTCATCTGGTGCTGTGCCGGCGAACTGGTATTGGGGGTGAAAATTGGCGAGCTGGATGATGTCTTCCAGCTTCATTTTGGCGATAAGCTTGTCTGCTTTGGCTAGAAAATCGTTGAAATCCAAGAAGTCTTGCAAGCAAGATGGCGCTATTAAAAGTGTAGTGTCGTAGGTAATAGATACGCTGGCTACCAATGAATTTATCTCACTTTTAAGGTCAGCCAGCAATTCTGCAGCGGTAGTGGCTTCACTCACGGCGTAGTGAATCAAACCTTTGACGTGAACTGCCTTGGCAAAGGGGCACAGGTTCAAGCCAATCACGGCGCGTTCTAGCCAGCGCTGGGTGTCGGCTATGTAAATTTCGTTGCTTATCATGACGTAATGAAGACTTTTTGACCCGTCAAGCGCTCATGCTCGCGAGCGGCGAAGCGGTCTGTCATACCGGCGATATAGTCGGCGACGGCGCGATGCAGGCTGACGGTTGAAGCTTTTTCATCAAATTGGAACTGCGTGGGGTCGTTGCAGTAAGCGGCAAACAGATCTACCACGATGTTTTGGGCGCGCTCAGTCGTTTCCATCACCTGTGGGTGGCGGTACAGGTTGGCAAATAAGAAGCGATTCAACTCGCCACTTTGCATTCTCATGGGTTCGCTGAAAGTGACCATAGGCTTGGATTGGCGCACTTGAGCAGTATTTTGGGGCTGGGTTTGTTCAATATTTGCGCTGGTGGCGGCAATCACGTCATACACTTGGGCGCTCAACATGCGGCGAATCGCTTCAAACAGCAAACGGCGGCCGGTTAGTTGCGGATATTGGCTCAGGGTTTCCAAGCGGTAGGTTTCAAACAAACTGCAATCGCTGAGCTGCTCAAAGCTGAGCAGGCCTGAGCGTACGCCGTCATCAATGTCATGCGCGTTATAGGCGATGTTGTCGGCCAAGTTGCAGAGTTGTGCTTCTAGGCTGGGCGAGCGTAGCTTTGAGTGTTCTAAAAAACGCTCAGCCACGCCATTGGGTACAATCGCTTCAAGGTGTTTGGCGTTGGTGCGGGAGCAGTGTTTGAGAATGCCTTCGCGGGTTTCAAAGCTCAAATTCAGGCCGTTGTATTGCGGGTAGCGCTCTTCCAAATCGTCCACCACACGCAGACTTTGCAGGTTGTGCTCAAAGCCGCCATGCTCTGCCATACAAGCATTCAGAGCGTCTTGACCCGCATGACCGAACGGCGTGTGCCCTAAATCATGCGCCAAGGCGATGGCTTCGACCAAGTCTTCATTGAGTTTAAGCGTGCGGGCAATGGAACGGCCTAATTGCGCGACCTCCAACGAATGCGTCAACCGTGTGCGAAACAAATCGCCTTCGTGGTTCAAAAAAACCTGGGTTTTGTAGACCAAACGCCGAAAGGCTGTGCTGTGAACGATGCGATCGCGGTCGCGAGCGAACTCTGTCCGCGTGGGAGCAGCAGGCTCTGCAAAACGACGTCCCCGTGACTGTGCGGGATCACACGCGTAAGGCTGCAAGGTCATGGCTAGTTTGAATTAGCTATAAATTTAGCTGCAGGCAGCAATAACTTCTCGCACCACGGCATCAGGCGCAGTCTGGACCACGCACTGGCCAGGCTGGTTGATCAAGATGAATTTGATCTCGCCCGCTTCGGCTTTTTTATCCACGCGCATGAGTTCGAGGTAGCGGTCGGCGTTTGCTTGGGCAGTTGGCGCTAAAGCTGGAGCGACAGTAGGCAATCCAGCTTTTTTGATCAAAGCTGTAAGGCGCGCCACAAACGCAGCATCCACCAAACCGAGGCGTTGCGACAGCTGCGCCGCCATCACCATGCCACAACCCACGGCTTCACCGTGTAGCCATGCGCCATAACCCAAACCGGCTTCAATGGCGTGGCCAAAGGTGTGACCGAAGTTCAAAATCGCGCGAAGACCAGCTTCACGCTCGTCTTGACCAACGACATAGGCTTTGATTTCGCAACAGCGTTTGACGGCGTGCGCCAAAGCGGCTGGGTCACGTGCCAATAAGGCATCGATATTGGCTTCAATCCAGTCAAAAAATACCATGTCAGCAATAGGACCGTATTTGATGACTTCGGCCAAACCGGCACTAAGTTCACGTGCGGTTAGGGTGTTCAACGTGCTCAAATCGCAGAGCACCAGCTGCGGCTGATAAAACGCACCCACCATGTTTTTACCTAAGGGGTGGTTGATGCCGGTTTTACCTCCCACGGAAGAATCAACCTGCGCCAATAGCGTCGTCGGCACTTGCACGAAAGGCACGCCACGCATATAGCTGGCAGCGGCAAAGCCAGTCATATCGCCCACGACGCCACCACCTAAGGCAAAAAGCGTGGTTTTGCGGTCGCACGAATGTTTGAGTAAATCATCAAAAATCAGATTGAGTGTTTGC
>JAYWCQ010000158.1:0-9015 GCA_043780435.1 Polaromonas sp. | reverse complement strand
CCCGGGGCCAGCACGCCCGAGATGGGCGAGGATCCGGACTTGACGATGGAGCCCATCGCCTTCTCGACGATATTGGACAGGCCGCCCGCTTTGTTGCCGGGCGTGGTGTTGGCGCTGCGATCCACTTTGCCGCGTTGCAGGTAGGCGTCGTACCAGGCCATCTCGCGGATCATCGCTTCAGCTACTTCGGGGGTGGAGGCGCGGGCGGTGAGCTGGTCGATGCCGTCGCGCACCTCGGTGGTTTCTGAAAACATCACGCTGGCACCGGCACGCACCAGCAAATCGGTGCAATAGCCAACGGCTGGGTTGGCGGTGACGCCTGAAAAGGCATCGCTGCCGCCGCATTGCACGCCAACCACCAGTTCGCTGGCGGGCACGGTTTCACGCTGGCGCTGGTTCAAGCTCTCTAAATGAATCGCTGCTTGGCGCATGATGGACTCGACCATGGACATGAAGCCGATGTGGGCGTCATCTTGCAAACAGACGTTGTCAAATCCTAAATCCGTGCCAGCCTGCACCGCAGCTTTGCGCTCGTCAGAAATGGGAATCGAACCCAGCGGCAGCAAGCGCTCCGGTTGCAGCTTTTCGCAGCCCAGGCTGACCACCATCACTTCACCACCAAAGTTGGGGTTCAGGCTGATGTTGCGCAGCGTGCGGATGGGGATTTCAGCGCCCGGCGCGTCAATCGCCACGCCGCAGCCGTAGCTGTGTTCCAACGCCACCACATCGTCCACGTTGGGAAATTTTGGCAACAGCTCAGTTTTGATGCGCTGTACTGCAAAATCAGTTACACCCGCCACGCATTGCACGGTTTGGGTGATCGCCAAAATGTTGCGTGTGCCGACTGAGCCGTCTGCGTTGCGGAAGCCTTCAAAGGTGTAGCCTTCAAGTGGCGGCTGTACAGCTGGTTTGATCGTTGCCATCGGTAAATTGTCCAGCTCACGCGCATCGGGCATGGTCAACAAGCGCTCATGCACCCAGCTGCCAGCCGGAATGTCTTTCAGTGCGTAGCCAATCGGAATACCGTAGCGCAGCACCGGCGCATCCATCGCTAAATCTACCAGCGCCACTTTGTGGCCTTGCGGGACTTTGTCTTTGAGTACCAGGCCGCTGGACAAAATCGTGCCTACTGGCAGCCCATCGTCATTCGCGACGATGGCCACGTTGTCGCTGGGGTGCATGCTGATCGTGAGCGGCAATGTTTGGGTTGGCATGACTAGCTCCTGCTGAAAGGGAAAGTTGAAATCTATAAAACTGGAAACTATTTGTGGTCTACGTAAAAATCAATTATGATAGACATCAGACAACTGATAACTTAGAATTATAAACGAATGACTAATATATGAGTATGACCCAAATCTCAAATAACACGCCAAAAATCACCAGCTTACGCGCCATTCCCGTCGCGGGCCGCGACAGCATGTTGCTCAACTTGAGCGGCGCCCACGGCCCGTATTTCACGCGCAATATTTTGATCTTGACCGACAGTGCGGGCAACACCGGTGTGGGCGAGGTGCCAGGCGGTGAAAAGATTCGTCAAACGCTGGAAGATGCGGCTGCCTTGGTGGTTGGGCAATCTTTGGGCAATGTGCAAGACATGCTGCGTAAGGTACAAAACCAGTTTGCCGACCGCGACAGCGGTGGCCGTGGCCAGCAAACTTTCGATTTGCGCACCACCATCCACGCGGTGACGGCGATTGAATCTGCCTTGCTGGATTTGCTGGGTCAGCACTTGGGCGTGCCCGTTGCCGCCTTGTTGGGTGAAGGCCAACAGCGCGATGCGGTGGAGATGTTGGGTTATTTGTTTTATGTAGGAGACCGCAGCAAGACCAATTTGCGATACAACAGCGAACCCGATGCCGACAACAACTGGTCACGCGTGCGCCATGAAGTCGCTTTGACACCCGAAACCATCGTCCGCCAGGCCGAAGCCGCACACGAGCGCTATGGCTTCAACGACTTCAAACTCAAAGGCGGCGTGCTGCGCGGCGAAGATGAAATTGCCGCTGTCACCGCGCTGCACGAACGCTTCCCCCAAGCCCGCGTCACGCTGGATCCGAACGGCGGCTGGCTGCTGAAAGACGCGATCCACCTGATGCGCGACATGAAAAACGTCGTCGCCTACGCCGAAGACCCGTGCGGCGCGGAAGAAGGCTTCTCTGGCCGGGAGGTGATGGCCGAGTTCCGCCGCGCCACCGGTTTGCCGACGGCGACCAACATGATCGCGACCGATTGGCGTCAACTGAGCCATGCGCTGTCGCTGCAATCCGTCGATATTCCACTGGCGGATCCGCATTTTTGGACCATGGCCGGCTCGGTGCGGGTGGCGCAAACCTGCCGTGATTGGGGGCTGACCTGGGGATCGCATTCCAACAACCATTTTGACGTGTCGCTGGCGATGTTCACCCACGTCGGTGCTGCCGCGCCGGGCAAGGTGACGGCGATTGATACGCATTGGATCTGGCAGGACGGCCAGCGTTTGACCAAAGAGCCGCTGCAAATCAAAGGCGGCTTGGTGCAAGTGCCGAAAAAACCGGGCTTGGGCGTAGAGCTGGACATGGCAGAAGTTGAAAAAGCGCATCAGCTTTACAAACAGCACGGTCTGGGTTCGCGTGACGACGCCACGGCCATGCAATATTTGATGCCAAACTGGAAGTTTGACCCCAAACGTGCAGCGTTGGATAGATGACGGCCCCGCGTTCGATAGATAACAACAAAATTTTTAGGAGCAACACCATGAGAGAAAACCGCTTACGAACCATCTGGCAATCGGGTGGCGCTGTCACCAACGGCTGGTTGGCCATTCCCAACAGTTTTTCCGCCGAAACCATGGCGCACCAGGGCTGGGATTCGCTGACCATCGACATGCAGCACGGCATGGTTGACTACTCGACCATGGTGCCCATGTTGCAAGCCATTTCCACGACCAACACCGTGCCCGTGGTGCGCGTGCCGTGGTTAGAGCCCGGCATTTTGATGAAAACCTTGGACGCAGGCGCTTACGGCGTGATCTGCCCCATGATCAACAGCAAAGAGGATGCGCAAAAGCTCGTCGCCTACACCCATTACGCCCCGCAAGGCACGCGCAGCTTTGGCCCGACGCGCGCCTTGCTCTACGGCGGCGCCGACTACGCCAAGCACGCGAACAACACCATCGTCACCTTCGCGATGATTGAAACCGCCAAGGCGCTGGACAATTTGGACGAGATTTTGTCGGTCGAAGGGCTGGACGCCATCTACATCGGCCCATCCGATTTGTCCTTGGCCTTGGGTTGCACGCCCACGTTTGACGACTTGGATCCCAAAGCCGCAGAAGCGGTAGACCATATCCTGGCACGCGCCAAAGCGCACGGCATCGTAGCGGGTATTCACAACGGCGCGCCTGAAGCCGCGTTGAAACGCATTGCCAAAGGCTTCCAGTTTGTCACCGTGGGCTCAGACGCACGTTTGATGGCGGCAGGTGCGCAGGCCGTCATGGCCAAGATGCGTGATGTGTCTGCGCCTAAAGCATCAGGTTCGTATTAATTCACCCAGTCATCAACATATCAATCGAAAAAGAGTGAGCATCTATGAAAATCGGATTTATCGGGCTAGGCATCATGGGAGCGCCGATGGCGCAGCATTTGTTGGCAGCGGGGCACGAATTGTTCGTCCCCAAACGCAGCAAAGTGCCAGAAGCACTCAGCGCTGCCACGGTCTGCGCGGCCAATGCAGATGTCGCACGCGTAGCCGAGGTCATCATTTTGATGCTGCCAGACACGCCCGATGTGGACAAAGTGTTGTTCGGTAAAGAAGGCGTGGCTGAAGGATTGAAGAGCGGGGGAGGTAAGGGCAAGGTCGTCATCGACATGAGCTCGATCTCCCCCATGGAAACCAAACGCTTCGCATTAGCCATCAACGAGTTAGGCTGTGATTACCTGGACGCACCTGTCTCTGGCGGCGAAGTGGGCGCCAAAGCCGCTAGCTTGACCATCATGATTGGTGGCGACGAGGCTGTGTTTGAGCGCATCAAACCGCTGTTCGAACTGATGGGCAAAAACATCACCTTGGTCGGCGGCAATGGCGACGGCCAAACCACCAAAGTGGCGAACCAAATCATCGTCGCGCTGAATATCGCCGCCGTAGGCGAAGCCCTGCTGTTCGCCAGCAAAGCTGGTGCCGACCCTGCGCGTGTGCGCCAAGCCTTGATGGGGGGGTTCGCTGCCAGCCGCATTTTGGAAGTGCATGGCGAACGCATGATCAAGCGCACCTTCAACCCCGGTTTTCGTATCGCGTTGCATCAAAAAGACTTGAATCTGGCCCTCGCAGGCGCAAAAGCCATGGGTGTGGCACTGCCGCAAACAGCGTCTGCCGCGCAGCTGATGCAGGTTTGTGCAGCGAATGGCTGGGACCAGTTGGATCATTCGGCACTGGTTAAATCGCTGGAGTTGATGGCGGCGCATGAGGTAGCCACGGCATAATACAAGCCCTGTTTCACTGATCTGAGCACGCCGACCATGGATTTACCTGCCCACCAACTGTCCATGACCGTGCTGATGACGCCCGACACCGCCAATTTTTCGGGCAACGTCCACGGCGGCACGATTTTGAAGCTGCTGGATCAAGTCGCCTACGCCTGCGCCAGCCGGTATGCGGGGCGTTACGTGGTGACGTTGAATGTCGACCAAGTGATCTTCCGCCAGCCCATCCACGTGGGCGAGTTGGTGACGTTTTTGGCTTCGGTCAACCACACCGGCACCTCGTCCATGGAGATCGGCATCAAGGTGATTGCCGAAGAAATCCGCACCCGCGAAGTGCGCCACGTCAACAGTTGCTTTTTCACCATGGTGGCGGTGAATGAAGCGCGCAAACCCGTACCGGTGACGCCGCTAAAGCCGACATCCGTTGAAGACAGACGGCGTTTTGCCGCCGCCGAAGTGCGTAAAGAGATGCGACGCGAGCTGGAAACTCGCTTTGCTGCCATCCGTGCGATGCAATAGCTTTTAGGCTTTTCAGCCGGTGCTGCGGTAAAATCGCAGCCTTACTATCAAATATCAGCCGCTGTATATAAACCAGTCACTGCTGCACTTATGACAAATTTCGTCTTTGAAAAATCAATTTTCGCTATATTATTTATAGCTATTCAGGCAATAAATACGCCGGCTACAGCCCAAATGGCACGTCATTTTTCGGATTCTGCCGTGCGTGGCAAGATTGCCTTCACATCGCCACCCCAAATCGAGCTGGACGGCAAAGCTGACCGCCTGTCGCCCGGTGCGCGCATTCGCGACGAGCAGGGCATGCTGGCGATGACGGGTGCGTTGGAAGGCAAAGAATTTGTGGTGAATTTCAGACGCGAAGCCGCGACTGGGCTGGTGCATGAGGTGTGGTTGCTCACCGCTGAAGAGGCGAAAGTGAAGTTGGCTGGAGAAAAGAAATGAGTACGGAAATGATTGAAATTTTGAATCCTGTCAACGAGTTAGCGTTACCCGTGTCATCTCCTGTGGCATCTGCCGAGACAACTTCCAAAAAAGTATTCATTAAAACCTTCGGCTGCCAAATGAACGAGTACGACTCCGACAAAATGGTCGATGTGCTGCACGCCGCCGAGGGCTATGTCGCCACCCAAAACGTCGAAGAAGCCGATTTGATCTTGTTCAACACCTGCTCCGTGCGTGAAAAAGCGCAGGAAAAAGTGTTTAGTGATTTAGGTCGTATCAAGCACCTGAAAGCCAAGGGCGTCAAAATCGGCGTCGGCGGCTGCGTGGCGAGTCAAGAGGGTGCTGCCATCATCGCCCGCGCCCCGTTTGTCGATGTGGTGTTTGGCCCGCAGACCTTGCATCGTCTGCCTGAGCTGCTAGCAAAAAGAGACTTGTTGGCGCGTCCGCAAGTGGATATCAGCTTCCCCGAAATCGAAAAATTCGACCACCTACCACCCGCCAAAAACAACGGTGCCAGCGCGTTTGTGAGCATCATGGAAGGCTGCTCCAAATACTGCAGCTACTGCGTCGTGCCCTACACGCGCGGTGAAGAGGTCTCTCGCCCGTTTGAAGACGTGCTGGTCGAAGTGGCCGGTTTGGCCGATCAGGGTGTCAAAGAAGTCAATCTGCTGGGTCAAAACGTCAACGCCTACCGTGGCAAGATGGGTGATTCAGGCGAGATTGCCGACTTTGCAACGCTGCTGGATTACGTCTCCGAGATCCCCGGCATCGAGCGTATCCGCTACACCACCAGCCACCCGAACGAGTTCAGCCAGAGCCTGATCGACGCCTACGCACGGTTGCCGAAGCTGGTGAACCACCTGCATTTGCCGGTGCAGCACGGTTCCGACCGGATTTTGAGCGCCATGAAACGCGGCTACACCGCGCTGGAATACAAAAGCACCATCCGCAAACTGCGGGCGATTCGCCCCGACATGGTGCTCAGCAGCGACTTCATCGTCGGCTTCCCCGGTGAAACCGACGATGATTTCCAGAAAATGATGAAACTCATCAACGACGTGGGTTTTGACACCTCCTTCAGCTTCATCTACAGCCCGCGCCCCGGCACCCCCGCCGCCGCGCTGCACGACGACACGCCGCACGCCGTCAAACTGGCGCGTTTACAGCACCTGCAAGCCACCATCGACGCCAACGTCACCCGCATCAGCGCCAGCCGCCTGCACACCGTGCAACGCGTCTTGGTCGAAGGCCCCGCCCGCAAAACCCCCAACGCCCTGTTCGGCCGCACCGAATGCAACCGCGCCGTGGTGTTTACGGGGCCAGATCGCCTGATTGGGCAGTTGGTGGACATCAAAGTCACTGACGCGCCGCAGCGCATGCTGCGCGGTGAGGTGGTGACGGCTGAGGTGTAACACTGGGGTTGCAACGGAAACGCCTAGATTGCTACCATTTAAATAGCAGTATAGGCAATAAATACAACGGTTACAGGCTAAAACGGCATTTTCGGCATGCCCTTCATGCCGCCCATCTTTTTCATCATCTTCATCATCCCGCCGCCGCTCATTTTCTTCATCATGCCCTGCATTTGCTCAAATTCGTTGAGCATGCGGTTGACTTCTTGGACATGGACGCCAGCGCCATTGGCAATACGGCGTTTGCGGGTGGCTTTGATCAGGTCGGGCTTGCGGCGCTCCAGCGGGGTCATGCTGAGGATGATGCCTTCCTTGCGGCGCATGTCTTTTTCGGCTTTGCCCATGTCGACTTGACCGGCTTTGGCGGCCATTTGGGCAGGTAATTTTTCCATCATGCTGGCCAAACCGCCCATTTGCTTCATTTGCTGCAGTTGGCTCAAAAAGTCGTTCAGGTCAAAACCCTTGCCACTTTTGACTTTGGCTGCCAGTTTTTGTGCCGCCGCCACGTCCACGCCGGCGGTGACTTGTTCCACCAAGGCCAAAATGTCGCCCATGCCCAGCACGCGACCGGCGTGGCGTTCGGCGTCGAAGACTTCCAGACCGTCGAGTTTTTCCGACGTACCGGCAAACTTGATGGGTGCACCGGTGATGTGCCGCACCGACAGCGCCGCGCCACCGCGCGAGTCGCCATCCAGCTTGGTCAAGATGATGCCGGTCAGCGGCAGCGCGTCTTTGAAGGCCTTGGCGGTGTTGATGGCGTCCTGACCCTGCATGGCGTCGACCACAAACAGGGTTTCAATCGGGTTCAGCACCGCGTGCAGCTCGCGGATCTCGTTCATCAGCACCTCGTCGATACCCAGACGGCCGGCGGTGTCGACCAACAGCACGTCGAAATGGTGTTTTTTGGCGTAATCGAGCGCGGCAAAGGCGATATCGCGCGGTTTTTGATCGGCGCTGCTGGGGAACCATTCGGCGCCGGCTTGTGCTGTCACGGTTTTGAGCTGCTCGATCGCGGCTGGGCGGTACACGTCGCCCGAGACGGTCAGCACCTTCTTTTTGCGCTTTTCTATCAGGTGTTTGGCCAGTTTGGCCGTGGTGGTGGTTTTACCCGCCCCTTGCAAGCCGGCCATCAAGATCACCGCCGGCGGCTGGGCGGCGAGATTGAGTTCGCTCACCGTGGAGCTGCCAATGTCGCTGCCCGCCATGGTGGCGACCAGTTCGCGGTTCACCACCGCCACCAGTGCTTGGCCGGGGCTGAGCGAGCCGACCACCTCTTGCCCCATGGCTTTGTCTTTGACCCGGGCGATGAAATCGCGCACGACAGGCAGGGCGACATCGGCCTCCAAGAGCGCCAGGCGGACCTCGCGCAGCATGTCCTGCACGTTGGACTCGGTCATGCGGGCTTGGCCGCGCATTTGTTTGACTAGGAGCGAGAGTTTGTCGGTGAGAGCGGATGCCATAGGTATTTAATTCTGTAGGTCGTATAAACTGTAGGGATGATTCTAGCGAATGCAGCAGCTTATTCTCTTACCAGTCTATTTCTAGGCTTAGGCGCTGCCGTGGCTTACGCAACGCCTGCACTGGCTAGCGCACGGTTGAGTGCAGCAACCACGCGCTTGTTGCTTTGGTGCGCTTGGGGTTTGCATGGCATGGCGGTGCTGTGGAGCTTGTTTGGTGATATTCCGCATTTCGGCTTTGCGCCTGCGTTGTCCGTCACCGCCTGGCTGGGGCTGACGGTGTATGCGGTTGAGAGCTATATGTACCCCAAATTAAAGGCGGTTTGGGCGTTTGCGGGCATTGGTGCTATAGCCGTGCTGCTCGCTTTGGTGTTTCCAGGTCAAATTTTGCACAGCTCAGCATCCAAATGGTTACCCGTTCATTGGGCTTTGGGTTTGGCGTCCTATGGTTTGTTTGCCGTTGCGGTGGCGCATGCTTGGTTGATGATGCGGGCAGAGTCGCAGATGCGCTTGTTACCCAGCAGCATGTCTGCCACGTCCAGCGGTTTGCCGCTGCTGACGCTGGAACGATTGACGTTTCGATTCGTGACCGCAGGATTTGTTTTGCTGACGGCGACGCTGTTGGCAGGCTGGCTGTTCAGTGAATCACTGTATGGCGCTGGCAAGGTCTGGAAGTGGGATCACAAAACGATTTTTTCGGTGCTGTCCTGGCTGGCTTTTGCGGTG
>JAYWCQ010000157.1:0-19123 GCA_043780435.1 Polaromonas sp. | reverse complement strand
GCCAAAACCTTTTGAACGACCTGTGTCGCGTTCCATCATCACTTTAGCGCTGGTAACAGCACCAAATTGACCGAAAGATTGCTCTAAATCGCTATCGCGGACCGAGTACGGCAAGTTGCCGACGTACAGTTTGTTGCCCATTGAGGGACTCCTAAAAAACTCTTAATAACAAAGCGACGGGGTCCCGAAAGCACAACAAACCAACTTGACTAAACTATGGCACCGCTGTGGCGTGAAACTAACCTATCACCAAACCTGCGCATCACTTAAGACACGCTGCCATATTATGCGCCAATAAATTTAAATTGCAACTGTGTTGTTTTTACGGGATTAACAAGGTATCGAAGGGGAGTCAGTTTTTTGACGATCTAGCCTCGTCCGGTTCTGCGCCATGGTTGCGCCACAACTTCAAACTTTGACGCATGATCATCTGCTGTTGCTCAAAATTTGGGCAGGTTTTGCAAGCATAAACGTGCAAGCGCAACGCCACCCTGTCGTTCATGGCGATGCGGCGGTCCTCCTGCGCGATGAGAAGCGCGGTCGCTTGTTTGCAGGTGATTCGAAAAGGAATTTTCATAGGTCTTGGTTCTTATTTTTCAGCTGCCGCTAAGCCAAACCAATTGAGCTCCAAACACTCGCGCAAGCGCAAACGTGCGCGGTGCAACTGAACATAGAGATTCGTCGAGGTTAAGTCTAATTCCTTACAAATTTCGTCAACTGATAGCTCCAGCCATTCGCGCATCAAAAAAATACGCCCTTGCGCAGCCGGTAATTTTTCCGTGCAAGCTTCCAGCACTCTAAAAAATTGCTGCGTACTCAAGTTTTGCTCGGGGTGATCACCTAAATTCGGGTTGATGGCGTCCCATTTGAGCGGAGTAGAGACATAGTGACCATCGGGCTTGAACATGAGCGCGTCCAATTCTTCACTGCCGTCGCCATCAAACTCAAAATTGATACTCGACTCACGCGTTTGCGCCCGCAGCACGTCGATGACTTTGTGCTTCAAAATGCCCACCAACCAGGTTTTGAGCTGCGATTTTTTTTCAAATGCCAGCGGCTTGGCCAAGGCGGCCAAGAGCGTGTCGGACACCGCATCTTCAGCCCACGTATCGTTGCGCAGCTGCAGACGCGCAAAACGCAGCAAATAAGTACGATGTTGCTCTAGCTCTAGTTCAATCGACATGGCAGCTTTCATTGTTGAGTGCCTGCGAATTTAGCAGAATTCACTACGGCTATGAAAAATACTCGGCTATTTTTGAACCCTCTTTGCCTACTTCTGCGTATCTAGTTTGGTAAGCTTATGTGTAAGGATTACAGCTTTGCTTTGACCAATCAACAATCAGCAAATCCATTTGAACCTTTTGGCAACTTATGGCAACTTATGGCAACTTTTGCGTTCTACATTGGTCTTATGATTGTTTTACTTTGTTTTGTTTACTTTTAACCACCAGTAGTTTCACATGAACCAACGCGCTCTCATCGCTGCTGCTGCAGCTTCTTTGTTATCTACCGTGATGATTTCAACTGGTGTGAACGCTGCCAGCCATGCCGCCGCGCCAGCTTGAAGAGCTAAGCAAGCAGCGGTTGCAGTTTTAAATCCGCCAACATGATGCAAAGCAATATCGGCATCGGTTGGCGGCATCCGCATTGCAAAGAACTTCTTGAACGTCAAGCTGTTCAACAATCATCCATGATTGATTTTCTAGAGGTTCAATCTGAAAACTTTTTCGGCGCGGGAGGCGCTGCACTGGCGGTGCTGGTGGCGCACATTGAACCCATCCATGTCAGCGACCATGCTTGCTTTGCGAGAGCTGAAATCAATCAAAAGTACATTCACGCCGCTGATTTACTGCCGACTCCGTTCAGCAACGAAACTTTAGACGTGATGTGCGCCAACATCCAACGCGTGCAAGATCGCCTAAAACGTAGCATCGCCGTTGAAAACCTGTCGGCTTACGTGACTTGCAACGGCAGCGAGATGCCAGAGACGACGTTTTTAATACGCTAGCTCAGCGCACGGGCTGCCAGCTGCTCATCGACGTCAACAACATCTACGTCAATGCGTTGAATGACCAAATCCAGGATTTAAACAACGATTTAACGAGTGACCCCTTGGCGCATTGCATGGGCTGGATCGACGCTATCAACCCCGTCCACGTCGCTGAAATTCATCTCGCCGGCCACATTGACTGTGGCGATATCGTCATCGACGACCATGGCAGCCGCGTGAAACCACCCGTTTGAGCACTGTACCAGCATGCCCTTCAACGTTTTGGCAATACGCCAACGCTGATGGAGTGGGACACAGCCATTCCAGCGCTTGACGTGCTGTTGGCAGAGGCTGCGCTGGTTCACAGCCGATTCCCCATCGCCAGCATGCTCACCGCCCACTTGTACGCCAGCCCCAGCCTTGAAGTCGTGGGGCTAAAGTTGCGGCAAAACTTGCCTGAGGTCGCCTTGGTTTGGCGCCAAGGGCTGCGGCCCATGGTCGCACTGTGCACAGTGGCAGAAGCTGCTTTTATGGGGCAATTGCTCGCTGGCGCATCGCTTTTAGCGGCATTCGAAAGCGATCCACTTGCCGCCCCTGCCGCGCCCTTTGACTTCCAACTCTGGCTGCCGCAGGCCGTGCAAAACGGTTTGCTGCTAGATGTTTGCCCTGTGTAGATCTGCTTCAAATCCGCTAATCGTCCCCATTTCCCATGCCACAATTAGCGCATGAACAGCCTCAAACAACGACTCGGCCAGCGCCTGAGCCGCTATTTAAGTGAATCGGGCCACTCGGCGGGTACGGTTGCGCCCACGCGAACCGATTTGTTGGCGCAAGTGTTGCAAACTGGTGATGTGCTGCTGGTGGAAGGCACGTCGCGGGTGAGCAGCGCCATCAAGTATTTGACGCAATCGACGTGGTCGCATGCGGCGCTGTACGTGGGTAAATCCGCCGCTGGAGAGAGCCAGTTTTTAGAGGCCGACATGGTGTACGGCGTGCGCTTGGTGCCCTTGCCGTATTTCACCGAATTTCACTGCCGCGTTTGCCGCCCCATCAGCCTGAACGAGGCGGAACGTCAAGCTGTATGCGACTTTGGCTTGGCGCGCGTTGGTCTGCATTACGACATGAAGAACATCGTCGATTTAGCCCGCTACCTGCTGCCCAACCCGCCCGTACCCATGCGCTGGCGCAGGCAAATGCTGTCGCTGGGCAGTGGCGACCCGACACGGGCGATTTGCTCGACACTGGTGGCCGAAGCGTTTGCGTCCGTCAATTACCCGATTTTGCCCACGGTAGAGACGCTACCCGCTGTCGATTTGTTGGGCAACCCACGCACCGGCAACTCACGCGAGCTGCTGCATATTCGCCACCACAGCTTGTATGTGCCGCGTGATTTTGATGTGTCGCCCTACTTTCAAATCGTCAAACCGACCATCGAAGTCGGCTTTGACCACCATTTTTTGACCTGGGCACAGGCTTCGTCAGAATAGCCGAATTTAGAGTTGTTTTACGTCTCTAGCCGGTGTATTTATTGACTAATTTGCTATTTAAATTATAGCAAATTAGAGGCGCAAAAAACGCGATGGATCACCAGCTGACTTCGCGGTCTGGCGTGGAACCGATTTTGTGAATCGATAAATCCGCCCCTTCAAACTCTTCCTCAGCGGTGAGCCGAATCCCCATCGTCGCTTTCAGCAGCCCGTAAACCACGATACCGCCCAGCAGCGCCCACACCACGCCCATGGCGGTGCCAATCAACTGCGCTTGCAAACTCACGCCGCCCATGCCGCCAAACGCTTTGGCCCCAAAAATACCCGCCGCGATACCGCCCCAGGTGCCGCACAAGCCGTGCAGTGGCCACACGCCCAGCACATCGTCAATCTTCCATTTGTTTTGTGTCCAAGTGAACATCAGCACAAAAATCGCCCCCGCAATGCCACCCACGACCAAGGCGCCCAGCGGATGCATGATGTCCGACCCCGCACACACCGCGACCAAACCCGCCAAGGGGCCGTTGTACACGAAACCTGGGTCGTTTTTGCCCAAAGCCAGCGCCACCAAAGTACCGCCCACCATCGCCATCAACGAGTTGACAGCGACTAAGCCAGAGATTTTGTCGATGGTTTGCGCGCTCATCACGTTAAAGCCGAACCAGCCCACGCACAGTGTCCAAGCGCCCAACGCCAAAAACGGGATGCTGGATGGTGGGTGCGCGCTGATGGTGCCGTCTTTGCGGTAACGATTCGAGCGTGCGCCCAGCAAAATCACCGCCGGCAAGGCGATCCAGCCGCCCACGGCGTGCACGACGACGCTGCCGGCAAAGTCACGGAAGTTTTCGCCCGTGGTGGCTTTGATCCAGTCTTGAATGCCAAACTTGTTCGCCCAAGCTACGCCCTCAAACAGCGGGTAAAACAAGCCGACGATAACGGCTGTGGCGATGAGTTGTGGCCAAAACTTGGCCCGCTCGGCAATACCGCCAGAAATAATGGCAGGAATGGCGGCGGCAAAGGTCAACAAGAAGAAAAATTTGACTAACTCGTAGCCATTTTTCTCAGCCAACTGTTCCGCACCGATGAAAAAGTTGGTGCCATACGCCACGCTGTAGCCCACCAAAAAGTAAACCAAAGTTGACATGGAGAAGTCGACCAAGATTTTGACCAAGGCGTTGACCTGGTTTTTTTTGCGTACGGTGCCCAGCTCTAAAAAGGCAAATCCCGCATGCATGGCAAGCACCATGATCGCGCCTAACAAAATAAAGAGCGCATCCGCGCCCTGTTTTAGTGCATCCATCTCAACTCCCTTGTTTGAACATCTCTTTATTTGACTTTTATCGGTGCATTTATTCTATATTTATGAAAAACGCACCTTTATAAAGCAATTTACGCGCCAAAGTGTATTTTTAGGTCGTATTTCTGGATTTTCCGATATGTATTTTGAATTCTTTGCTGAATACCAGCGCGTCAGTATTCACACCGATTGTTGTTTATGATGCTTTTACTTATAGTTACTTTTTTCATATACTTCTAACGCTTCAATGAAAAATCTTTCTCAAATTGCCCTTGAAACCATCATGTCATCGGCTTTGTTGGTTTCCAGCTCGGTACTTTTTGCACAACAGGGCGTTTCTGAACGCGAAGTGACCATTGGGCAATTTGCCGCGTTGACAGGGCCGGCAGCGCAGCTGGGTTTACGCATGCAAGCGGGTATCAAAGCGCAGTTTGATACGGTGAACAAGGCGGGTGGCATCAATGGGCGGCAGCTCAAACTGGTGTCGCGCGACGACGGCTACGAGCCTGAAAAGGCGGCGCAAGCCGTCAAAGCGCTGCTGAATGACGACCAAGTTTTTGCGCTGATTGGCTCCGTCGGCACCCCAACCACGCTGGCGGCGCTGCCCGCGATCAACGACGCCAAAGTGCCCTTGATCGGCCCGTTCACAGGCGCGCAGGGCTTGCGCGAGCCATTTTCTCGCCAACTGTTCCACGTGCGCGCCAGTTACTTTGACGAAACTGAACGCATCGTGCAGCATTTAACGACGCTGGGTGTGAAGAAAATTGCTGTGTTCTACCAAAATGACGCGTATGGCAAAGCAGGCTTGGAAGGTGTGACCCGTGCTTTGACGAAGCGTCAAATGAAGGCAGTGGCAACATCAACCGTTGAGCGCAACACGGTTGATGTCGTCAAGTCACTCGATGAGATTTTGAAAGCGGCACCCGAAGCAGTGGTGCAAATCAGTGCTTACAAATCCAGTGCGGCTTTCATCAAACAAGCGCGCAGCAAAGGCTTTGTCGGGCAGTTTTTCAACGTGAGTTTTGTAGGCTCTAGCGCTTTGGCCGAAGAATTGGGCGAGGCGGGCAGCGGTGTCGTGATCTCGCAAGTGGTGCCCTTTCCCTTCCAAGGCAGCAGCGTCATCGTGCGTGAATACCAGCAGCGCATGACGGAGTCGGGACAAAAAGAGTTTGACTTCTCCAGCTTCGAAGGCTTTTTAGCCGCCAAAGTGTTGACCGAAGGGCTGAAACGCGCGGGCCGTGGCCTGAGTCGCGAGGGTTTGATCCTCGCGCTGGAGTCGCTGAAAGACTTCAACATGGGCGGCTTCACCATCAACTACAGCGCCAAATCGCACGAAGGCTCGAACTTTTCCGACCTGACCATCATTGGGCGTGGTGGCAAGTTTATCCACTAAAAAACGCATTTTAGAGGTTTAAATATGCTTCCAGCCGGCGTACTTATTATCCAAACTGCTATTGTAATAATAGCAAAAATAAAACGCTATGATCTTTTGCAAATCATGGCGTTTTTTGCTGCGAGCTTGGCTAGATAATCAATCAGCTCAGGTGCTTGCCCACAATCCCCGCCAGCTCAAACATCGTCACCTGCGGCTTGCCGAACACGGCCAAGAGCTTGGCATCGGCGTTGATTGAACGTTTGTCTTTGGCGTCTTGCAGGTTGTTGGCCTTGATGTAATCCCACATCTTTTTGATGACTTGGGTGCGCAAGACTTGCTCGCCACCAATCACCGCTGCCAAAGCGTCGCTGGGCTTCAAGCCACCGCTGGCGGAGACTTTACGGGGGGCTTTGGGTTTGGCCTCAGTTGCAGTTTTTGTCGTTTTGGCTGCAGCCTTCTTCGCAGGCACTTTTTTAGCCGCAACTTTCTTGGCTGCAGGGGCTTTTTCACCTTTTGCAACAACAGTTTTACCAAACGGTGTTTTCGTCGCTCTTGCCGGTGCTTTGCCGCCCGCAGCGGTTTTGCGGGGTGGAAACTTGGACGGTGCGAACTCAAAAATCACCTTGCCTGCCTCTTTATCCCACGCCAAATGCGCTTTGAAGCCACGGCGGGTGCGCATGGAAACGAATTTGTCTAACAAATCGGTTTTACCGGTTTCTAACAGTTGGGTGAGTTGCGACCGTTCAATCGGTTGCTGCAAAATGACCTGCCCGCTCTTGAAATCGCAGCTAGGCGTGGCTTGCGCCATGGTCGGCACGGACTTCTCGCACACATAGTTTTTGCCGTACTCAAACACCGCACTGCCGCATTTAGGACAAGCGCCCAAGCTGGTTTGAGATGAGAAATCGACAATCTCCCCCGTGCCATCGGCGTTTTTGTCGTCGCCAAAGTCAAATTCGAGCTTGTAGTTTTTCGTCTCTTCATCAAACTTGATGACCATTTCAGCCGAGAACGGCCAGCCGGCTTTGGAACGGAAACCGTCCAAGGGACCAATTTTGCGGTCAGTCAGGAATTGCTCAACTTCTGCCACTTCAAAGGTGCGACCCGCCGGCGTTTTACCGAAGGAGAAGCCGCAGCCCTCAGTAGCCCCCGCCGCGCCCGTGCAGGTGTAACGGCGGTAGTTTTCTTTGACGATGCCGCCGCAATTCGGACACGGTGCTTTCAGGGTGGCGTAGTCGCCAGGGATGGTGTCGCGGTCGTATTCTTTGGCTTTTTTGACCATGTGCGAGGTCATTTCAGCCACCTCAGCCATGAAGGTGTCGCGGCTGAGCTTGCCTTGCTCCATCAGCGCTAACTTATGCTCCCATTCGCCCGTTAGATCGGCTCGGGACAGCTCCTCCACGCCCAAACCGCGCAACAGCGTCATCAGCTGGAAGGCTTTGGCGGTCGGAATCAGTTCGCGGCCTTCGCGCAGCATGTATTTTTCGTTGATCAAACCCTCGATCGTCGCCGCGCGGGTGGCTGGCGTGCCCAAACCCTTTTCCTGCATGGCTTCGCGCAGCTCGTCGTCGTCAATCGTTTTGCCAGCGCCTTCCATCGCGCCCAAGAGCGTCGCCTCAGAATAGCGTGCCGGTGGGCGGGTTTTCAAACCTTTCGGGTCGACGGTTTCGGCCAACACTTTTTCGCCTGCTTTAACGGGTACGAGGTTGGTGGAGCTTTTGCCTTCAGCATCGGGCGTTTCATCCGCCGCTTCTTTGCCGTAAATCGCCAACCAGCCCGGTTTGACCAGCACTTTGCCTTCGGTTTTAAAACTATAGTCCGTAGCCCCCACGCTCGCCACTTCGTGTGCGTCGCTGCCCCCCGAGGGAGCCGTGCCTTGCTTGGGGCGGCCCGGCGCTGCGGCAACTGTAGTTATTCGAGTGGTGATCTGGTATTCCGCACTCGGGAAAAACACCGCCATGAAGCGCTTCACGACCAAGTCGTACAGCTTTTGCTCGGCCTCGCTCAATCCGCTAGGGGCTTGTAAGGTTGGGATGATGGCGAAGTGATCACTCACTTTCGCGTTGTCAAAAATCCGTTTACTTGGCTTGATGTAGTTGTTTTTGAGCGCGGTTGCGGCGTGCGGCGCGAGATGTTTCATGTCGCTGCCAGCCAACATCTCAAAGGTTTGGCGCACCACAGGCACGTAATCCTCAGGCAAGGCACGTGAATCGGTACGTGGGTAGGTCAGGGCTTTGTGGCGCTCGTAGAGGCTCTGGGCGATGCTGAGGGTGGTTTTGGCGCTGAAGCCGAACTTGCCATTGGCCTCGCGTTGCAGGGAGGTCAAATCGAACAACAACGGGCTGGCTTGCGTGGTCGGCTTGCTTTCTTCGGTAACTGTGGCTTTTTTGCCACGCACAGCGTCGGCAATGGCCTGGGCTTCACGTTCAGACCACACGCGGTCGGTCTTGATTTCAGCGTCGTCGGCGTCTTTTTTGTGGGCTGGGTTGAACCATTTACCCGGATACTCTCCCGCCTCTGCGGCAAACGAGCCGTGGATTTCCCAATAATCTCGGCTGATGAACTTACGGATTTTCTCTTCGCGCTCGACGACGACCGACAAAGTCGGCGTCTGCACACGGCCCACCGTTGTCAAAAAGAAGCCACCGTCGCGCGAGTTAAAAGCGGTCATGGCACGGGTGCCGTTGATGCCGACCAGCCAATCGGCCTCAGAACGGCAGCGGGCGGCGTCGGCCAGCGGCAGCATTTGCTTGTCGCTACGCAGGCTGGTGAAGCCGTCGCGAATCGCCTGTGGCGTCATGGATTGCAGCCACAGGCGCGAGACCGGGTGTTTGGCCTTGCTGTACTGCTGGATCAGGCGGAAGATCAATTCACCCTCACGTCCCGCGTCACAGGCGTTGACGAATGCGTCCACGTCTTTGCGTTTGGCGAGCTTGACAATGGCATTCAGCCGCGTCTTGGTCTTGTCCATGGGCTTGAGGTCAAAATGCGGCGGAATGACCGGCAGGTTGGCAAAGCTCCATTTGCCGCGTTTGACGTCAAATTCTTCGGGCGCCTGGATCTCCAACAGGTGGCCTACGGCGCTTGTGACGACGTAGGTGTCGTTCTCAAAATGCTCGTCCAGCTTCTCAAATTTACCGGCAACCGGCGTGAGCGCTTTGACGATGTCATTCGCCACGGAAGGTTTTTCCGCAATAACCAATGTTTTCATTTTTTTGATCTCGTTTTATCTCAACAATTTAATCCAGCTACAATTCAGCATCTCGCGTGCGCACGCGCACATGCGCGCACCCGTACGTGTTAAACATACCAAATTTTTTAGCCGTGTTCAAAAAATCTTTTATCGACCCCAAAAAAATTCAAAACGTGGCAACTAAATCAGCAGCAAAAAAAGTGGTTTCTCCTTTGAGGCCCGCAAAAAAACCAGTTTTAAAACGCATCGCTGTCCGCAGCTCTGGCGTGCATGGCAAAGGCGTGTTTGCAGAGGTGGCTATTGCCGAAGGCGAGGTTTTGATTGAGTACAAAGGTGAAATCATCACCTGGCCGGAAGCCCTGCGCCGCCACCCGCATGACCCAACCGACCCGAACCACACCTTCTACTTTTCCATCGATGACAAGCACGTGATTGACGGCAAAGTCAACGGCAATTCAGCCCGCTGGATCAACCATTCGTGCGACCCCAGCTGCGAAGCGGACGAAGAAAATGGCCGTGTTTTCATCAAAGCGCTGCGCAGCATCAAAGCTGGCGAAGAGCTGAATTACGACTATGGTCTGGTGATTGATGAGCGTTACACACCCAAGCTGAAGGCCGAATACCCGTGCTGGTGTGGCGCTAAATCTTGCCGTGGCACCTTATTGGCGCCCAAAAGATCGCCTAGAAAAACACCCAAAAACAGCAAGCAAGCGGCTTGATTTTTTAATTGAGCTGAATGTCAGTCGTAAAAAAAGCCGCATTGCCACCGATCAAATGGCCTGCCGAGGCGATTTGGGAATCTGTTGCGCCGATTTTGCCGAATTTCACGGTAGAAGTCCTACCGGAAATTGATTCAACCAACACCGAGCTGATGCGCCGCGCAAAAGCGGGGCAGTCTGAACCCATTTTGCTCATCGCCGAGAAGCAAACCGCTGGGCGTGGCAGATTGGGGCGCGAATGGCACGATCTGGGCGCTAGAGTCACTAACAGCCTACCGGCATTGACTTTTTCACTAGGGCTGCCGCTATCGCCCGTTGACTGGTCAGGCTTGTCGTTAGCCGTCGGGGTGAGCATCGCGCAGAGTCTGCACCCCAGCATTGGGCTCAAATGGCCGAATGATTTGTGGCTCAGTGACGCACAGGGTGACCGGAAATTGGCGGGTATTTTGATCGAAACCTGCGTCGTCGGCGACCAGCGCTATATGGTGATTGGCGTGGGTATCAATATCACCCAACCCTCACAACAGCCAACGGCACAACAACCAGCACTGCGCACACCAGCAGCATGCTTGCAAGAGCTTTTGCCTACAATCACGGCACAAGCGGCGTTGCAGCAACTCATACTGCCGCTTGTGCAAGATATAGTGCTGTTTGCCGAGCATGGCTTTGCCCCCTATCAAACGCGCTTCAATGCCTTAGATGTACTTAAAGCGCGCAAGCTATCGGTAGACGGCAATGGCCACATAGAAGGACTGGGACTGGGCGTGAACCACAAGGGTGAATTGATGGTGGAAACCATGCAAGGGCCAATAGCGGTCAATAGTTCAGAGGTCAGCGTTAAACCGCTCTCAGTTATCCGATTTAAGTAACTCGCTTTAAATCTCATGCTGCTTCGATTCTTTGTATTTGCATTGCTTGCCGCAAATGGCCTGTTTTACGCGTGGTCGCACGGCCGCCTCAGCGCATGGGGTTTGGCGAAACCGACTCAAAGCGAGCCGCATCGAGTAACGGAACAAATCGAGCCTGAGCGCATCGTCATTCGGCCAACCCACATCACTGCGACGGCACCAGCACCAGCACCAACTCCTGCAGCACCCACTGTGACGGCAGCACTTTTAGGTAGTCCTAGTCCGAATACACCTACGCCAACACCCGCACCGACAAACTGCTTGATGGCTGGTGTTTTTGACGACAAGCAAAGCACCGCTTTGAAACAAGCGCTTGACGCCAAAATGCCTGACTTGCGCTGGCGTTTCGACACCATTTCCCTGCCAGCGCGCTGGATTGTTTACATGGGCAAGTATGCCAATAGTGAACAACGTGATTTGAAAAAGAAACAACTCGATCAAATCAAAGTCCACTTCGAGGTGTTGACTGAAGCGAATTTAGAGCCCGGCTTGTCGCTTGGCAGCCACACTTCACAGGCGGCAGCCAACCAAGCCTTGCAGAAGTTGATCAAACAAGGTGTGCGCACCGCCCGCGTTTTACAAGAAACGCCCGAACAAAAAGGCCAATCCTTGATCGTTCCGGCCATCAATGACCTGAACCGTGCCAAGCTAAATACGGTGTATGCAGCGTTGACGACGCAACTTGCGAACAAACCGCTTTCAGCGTGTAAAAACTAAGCCAAACCGAATTCAAACAAAACGGTTCGTTCAAGCTTTCGTTGCCAACTTAAACCGCAACGTAAACAAAGCCCCAACAGGTGTACTTCCTGGATGCGCATCCTCAACCGTCAATACGGCCTGATGCTTTTGCGCAATTTCTTGCACAATGGCCAAGCCCAAGCCTGAGCCATCTGTGTTGGTACCCAGCACGCGGTAAAAAGGCTGCATCACCAGCTCGCGCTCCGCTTCGGGAATTCCAGGCCCCGTATCTTCCACTTGCAAAAATACGGCTTTTGCGATGCCGTCAGACGTGACTCTAACGGTGACGATGCCTGGATTTTCAGCGCTTGACGGCGTGTAGTTCAACGCGTTGTCCACCAAGTTGCGAATCATCTCTTTCATCAACGTCGGGTTGGCCTGCACCACGGCGCTGGCGTCGTTTACGGGCAAGCCCTCGTAGCCTAAATCTATGCGTTTTTCCATCGCGCGTGGAATGGCATCTTGCACCACATCGCGTGTGAGTACCACCAAATCGCAGGCTTGCATGGTCATCACATTGCCGCCACCTTCAGCGCGCGCCAGCGCCAACAGTTGGTTCACCGTATGCGTGGCACGGATGCTGGAACGGCCAATTTGCTGGAGCGAGAGTTTCAAATCATCAGCGCTGGCGCTTTGCCGCAGAGCCAAATCAGCCTGCATGCGCAAACCCGCCAAAGGCGTTTTCAATTGGTGTGCCGCATCTGCCAAGAAACGCTTTTGCGCCGCCATGGAGTCTTTCAAACGCGTCAACAAACCGTTGACAGAAGACACCAGTGGCACCACTTCTTGCGGCACTGACGTCTCATCCAACGGGCTCAAATCGTCCGATTTTCGCGCCCGAATCCGCGCTTCCAGCTGATTGAGTGGCCGCGTGCCGCGCACCAAGGCCAACCACACCAACAACACCGCCAGTGGCAAAATGACAAATTGCGGCAACATCACGCCTTTGATAATTTCGGTCGCCAGCACCGACCGTTTTTCACGGGTTTCCGCCACTTGCACCAAGGCATCGAGCGTGCCTGGCACGTCGGATTGAATCCAAATCGCAGCAACACGAACCGGCAGGCCACGAATTTCTTCATCCCGCAGCTTCACTTCCCAGACAGACGTTTTGATGGTTTCTGGCGGTGCCGGCACCTCTTTTTCACCGCTCACCAGCTCGCCACGCAAGCCCATGACTTGGTAATAGATTTGGTCGGCATCGTCTGCGCGGAGCAACTCTCTGGCGGGTTGCGGCAAGTTGAATTGCGCCTGCCCGTTTTTAACAACCACCAGTTGCGCCAAGGCCCGCACGTTGTACTCTAAGGCACGGTCAAACGGCTTATCCGCGATATTTTGCGCCACCAACCAGGTCAACGCCAAGCTTGCCGGCCACAGCAAGAGCAAGGGCGTCAACATCCAATCTAAGATTTCCCCAAACAGCGAGCGCTGCTCGCGTTTAAAAATACCGCCTACGCTAGTTTTTTTGACGACATCATTCAAGGCGCTATTTTTTCCAGGCAGTAACCCAAGCCGCGCACAGTGGCGATGCGAATGGGTCCTTTTTCGATTTTTTTGCGCAAGCGGTGGATATACACTTCAATGGCATTGTTGCTCACCTCTTCGCCCCATTCGCACAGGCGCTCAACCAATTGGTCTTTGCTGACCAAACGGCCGCTGCGTTGCAGCAAAACCTCCAGCAATCCCAGCTCACGGGCGGACAGCTCCACCATTTTCCCGTCTATGGTGGCCACACGCCCCGCTTGGTCATATTCGAGTGGTCCATGCTTGATGGTGCTGACCGCGCCACCCATACCGCGCCGCGTCAAGGCCCGCACACGAGCTTCCAGCTCTTGCAGGCTGAATGGTTTGGCCATGTAGTCATCCGCCCCAAAATCCAGCCCTTTGACACGTTCTTCCACGCTGTCGGCCGCCGTCAAAATCAAAACCGCCAGCTTGGAGCCCCGTGCGCGCAGGCGTTTGAGCACCTCTAGACCGTGCATTTTTGGCAAACCCAAATCAAGAATGAGCAAGTCAAATTCGGTATTGGTCATCAGCGCGGCATCGGCTTGCGAGCCGTCGGGCACATGGTCTACGGCTGCGCCAGAGCTGCGCAAAGTGCGTAAAAGTCCGTCTGCTAATACTTGGTCATCCTCGGCAATCAGAATTCGCATCGTTGTCTCCTGCATGGTTTTGCTTGATTTTAGGCTTTTCCAGCCCGCAAATGTCTTTCAAAGATATTGCACAATAGGCTGGTGCTCAACGTCCTGCAAATCACCTTCCCCTTTTTCGCCCTGGTGCTGTGTGGCTACATTGCCGCCCGTCAAGGCATTTTGCCGCTGGCAGCCATCCCCGGTTTGAACAGTTTTGTGCTGTTTTTCGCCTTGCCCTGCATGCTGTTTCGCTTTGGCGCATCCACGCCCATTGCGCAATTGCTTGACGCCAGCGTGTTTGGCATTTACCTGTTTTGCGCTTTGGTGATGGTGGCTTTCACGATTGCCGTGACTAAAAATACGCGCATTGGTTGGAACGACGCTTCGCTAGGCGCGCTGGTCGCCGCATTCCCAAATACCGGCTTCATGGGTGTCCCCTTGCTGGTAGCTTTGCTAGGGCAGCAAGCGGCAGGGCCGGCGATTATCACCATCGTGATTGACATGGTCATCACCAGCTCCTTGTGCATCGCCTTGTCGCGTTTGGACGGTGCGGACGAGCACGGCTTCAGCAAAGCCGCCAAAAATGCCCTCAAAGGCATGCTCACCAACCCCATGCCATGGTCGATTTTGCTGGGCGCCCTCGCCTCCGCCGTCAGTTTTACCCTGCCCAAACCCCTCGCCGTCACCCTAGGGTTATTGGCCGATGCCGCTTCCCCGGTCGCACTTTTCACCATTGGTGCCGTCCTGGCGCGCTCACAAATGAACTCACATGAGCAGATCGCCTGGACGGAATACGTGCCCGTCGCAGCGATCAAGCTGTTTATTCACCCCGTCTTGGTGCTGCTCGTTGGGCTGTCTGCCAAACAACTCGGCGCCCCCTTGGACACATTCACCTTGACCGTCATGGTCCTGATAGCCACCCTGCCCAGCGCCAGCAACGTATCACTCCTGGCCGAACGCTTCGGCGCCAACAACGGCCGCATCGCCCGCATCATTCTGGTATCAACTGCGCTGGCATTTTTGACGTTTTCAGGGGCGGTGGCGCTGTTGCGGCCTTAAGTCACATAAAACGTTCAAAAATACGCTTAAATATGACTCTAGCCGGCGTATATATTACCTAAGAAGCTATTAAAAATATAGCAAAATTCACCTTCAAATCGCCAACGGATCCACATCCACCGCCCAGCGGATCATGCCTTTTTGCTTAGTAGTTTGCAAAACACCTTGCCATTGGCTCAAAAACTGCTGCAAAGCCTTGCGCGAGTGGGATTCGACCAGCATTTGGGCGCGCTCTACGTTGGCGATGCGCTGTATCGTCATCGGTACGGCGGGGTAGAGGGTGATGTGCTCGAAACCGGGGACGGATTCTGCCAACTCGTTCGCCGACTCGCTGGCTGTCGTCAAAAAGGCTTGCGCGGCTTCTTGGGTGCGGGCCTCAGAACGGACCAGGGCGCTGTAGCCGAAGGGCGACATGGCGGCCATTTCGCGCTCTTTGAGCTGCTGGGCTGCAAAACCGGCGTAATCGTGCTGTTTCAGCGCCAGATACAAGGGGTGCTGCGGGTGGTGGGTTTGCACCCACATCTCGCTGGCGGCGCCTTGGGAGGCATCACGCCCCGCGCGTCCTGCCGCTTGCATCAAGAGGCTGAACAAGCGCTCTGGTGCGCGGAAGTCGCTGGAAAACAAGGCGCCATCGGGGTTGATAGCCGCCACCAGCGTGATGTTGCGGAAATCGTGCCCTTTGGCGATCATCTGCGTGCCGACCAGCACATCTACCTCACCCGCATGCACTTGCGCCAGCTGCTGCTGCAGCGCACCTTTGAGCTTGGTGGTGTCGGCATCGATGCGGGAGATTCGCACGGGTAATCCATCTGGCCGCTTCACATGCGACAACAGCTCGGCCAATTGCTCTTCCAGCTGTTCGGTGCCGCGACCAATGGTGCTGATGTCTAAATTGCCGCAGGCGGGGCAAGCACGCGGCACGCGTTGCGTAAAACCACAGTGGTGGCAACGCAGGGTACGGTCGATTTTGTGGAACACGCGGTAGGCGCTGCAATGCGGGCATTCGCTCTTCCAACCACAATCGCCGCAATGCAACACGGGCGCAAAGCCACGGCGGTTGAGAAACAGCATGGCTTGCTCGCCACGGGCGATGCGCTCGGCAATGGCGTTCAACAGCGGCGGCGATATCACCGTTTTCTTGGGTTGGTGCTCCATATTGACGGTGAGGACTTTGGGCAACACGCCGCCGCCAATGCGCTCGGCCATGGTCAAGCGCAGGTAACGGCCAGCCCCGCCATCGCTGGTAGCGCTGCTGTGGTGCCAGCTCTCAAACGATGGCGTGGCAGAGCCCAAAATGACCTTGGCATGATCAAGTTTGCCTCTGTAAACGGCCAAATCTCGCGCTGAATACCTAGCGCCTTCTTGGCTTTTGTAGCTGGGGTCGTTCTCTTCATCGACCACGATGAGCTTCAAATGCGGCATGGATGCAAAAATCGCCATGCGTGTGCCCAGCACCACACGCGCTGTGCCCATGTGCGCGGAGAGCCAACTTTTGAGCCGCTGTGGGTTGGTCATGCCGCTGTGCAAAGACACCACGGCTGCGTCGCCATAGATGGGGCAAATGCGTTCTCTGACCCTGGCTTCGAGTTGCGGGGTCAGATTGATCTCAGGCACCATCATCAGCACCTGTGCAGTTGGGTCTCGTTGCAAAGCTTCCAACGCGGCGCGTAGGTAAACTTCGGTTTTGCCGCTGCCGGTTGCACCAAACAGCAAAAAAGGCCCGAATTCAATGCTTATTTGGGCTGTAGCCGATGTTTGTTCTGCATTTAATGCTACGTTATTTATAGCAAATTGATTCTTTTCTGATACCTCAACCGGTTTTTCTGCGGGAGTTTCAGTGGCTTTTATGCGTTTTAGACGACGCTCCACTTGCAAGGCATCTAAAGTTCGCAACTGCGGCGGTAGGGCTGCTAGAGCAACTTCACCCAAGGAGCGTTGGTAGTAATTGGCGGTGAACGACACCAGTTTTAACCATGCGGGCGAGACGGCTTGGATGCCAAGGTCGGCCGTGATCGCCTTCAGTTCGATTTCCTTACCTTGCGCGCCAAACATGGGCTCGGGTTGCGAGTCAAGCTTTTGCCAAACGACTCCCAGCAACTCGCGTGAACCCAGGGGCACACGTACAAATGAGCCGACTGAGTGCACTTGATCGCTTTGATACGTCAGCAGGCCTGCCAGCGGGCTGTGCGCGGGCGTTTGTACGACGATGGAGTACCAATGAATCATCTCAGATTCATCTTAAGGTAGAGTACCGACATGATGCATAATTTGCATCAACTTCTTGGGGACTTGCATTTATGGTCAAAAAGGCACCGCGACGGACGGCAGAACGTATTTTAGAGGTCACATTAGACCTCTTTAACCGTTTTGGCGAACCCAATGTGTCAACCACGCTGATTTCAGCCGAATTGCGCATCAGCCCCGGCAATCTGTACTACCACTACCCCGCCAAAGATGAGTTGATCAATACCTTGTTTGACCGTTTTGAACGGTCATTGAATGAATTGCTAAATGCCAGCGATGGGGTGCGCAACGTGGAAGACGCTTGGTTCTTCATGCACACCTTGTTCGAGCTGATTTGGCAATACCGCTTTTTGTACCGTGACTTGAACGATTTGCTGAGCAAAAACAGACGCTTAGAAACACACTTTCAATCTATTCTGAAAAACAAAACGCATTCGGTGAAAACCTTGCTCGACGGCATGAGCCGCAGCGGCGCGATGACGATAGACTCGCGCGAGGTCGAGCCGACCGCCACCAGCATGGTGGTGGTGTTGACGTATTGGCTGAGCTTTGAATATGTGCGTGATCCGCGCCGCGCGTTGGAGCCTGAGCATGCTCAAGCGGCCTTGCTGCGCGGTGCCCACCACGTGCTGAATCTGCTGACGCCCTACCTTGAACCGCAACAGCGAAGCCACTTGCTTTCCATCGTGGGCACTTATTCGTCGCCCCAAAACGAATCAACCCTTACTCCCACGCCTCAACTGGTGAAATAACAATATGCCGCAATGGACGCCTTTCCCTTACATCGGTGACTACACCTATGATGCCGCTCGTGTGACTAAAAACTGGGCGCAACTACACGCGGGTGACGCTGAACCCTTGCCTATAAATCCCGATTTGCTGGAAGCGTGGGCTTTGTTTCATTCGGGTGAGTTTCAAAAAGCCGTTGAATCAGGGCTGGCTTTGGGTATTGAAGGTATTACTGTTGCCAACAAAGCCACCTGCATTTACGCCAACTACCTTGAGGCCAAAGAAAGCGCCAAATTGGCACTTTTTTTGGAAGTTGCTTTGCGCGCTGAAAAGCAGGCCAAAGACGCATCCCTTGCGGCGGAGTCGCTGCCCAATGCCTACTATTGGCAAGCCTATGCCCTGGGGCGCTACAGCCAAGGCATCAGTGTGGCCAAAGCGTTGGCGCAGGGTTTGGGCAGCAAAGTCAAAGACGGGCTTGAAAAGACCATTGCATTGCAACCCAAACACGCTGATGCGCACATTGCACTGGGCACTTTTCATGCTGAAGTGATTGATAAAGTGGGTTCACTGATCGGTAGCATGACGTATGGCGCGAAAAAAGAAGCGAGCTTCAATTTTTTTCAAGAAGCGCTCAGAATCAATACCAACTCCGCCATTGCCATGATTGAGCAAGCCAATGGCTGGGTCATGCTTGAAGGTGAAAAACGACTTGCTGAGGCTACCAAGCTATACGAAATGGCATCCGCCATTCACCCCCTAGACGCGATGGAACGTCTGGACATCGATATGGCAAAAGCCGAGCTGACTGATTGAAATTGACTGATTAATTATGGATACCAAGTGGTTGGAAGATTTTGTCAGCCTCGCTGAAACACGCAGCTTTAGCCGATCAGCGCAATTGCGCCATGTCACGCAACCCGCGTTCTCACGACGCATTCAATCGTTAGAAGCCTGGGCGGGCACAGACCTGGTGGACCGCAGCTCGTATCCGACCAAGCTCACTGCTGCCGGTGACACGCTCTACGATCAGTCGCTGGACATGCTGCGCGCTTTGCAAAGCACACGAGCCATGCTGCGTGGGCACACGTCTGCGGGGCAAGATGTGATCGAGTTTGCCGTGCCGCACACGCTGGCCTTCACATTTTTCCCGGCATGGATGTCGATGTTGCGGCAAAACTTTGGCCCCATCAAAAGCCGGCTGATGGCGCAAAACGTGCATGATGCGGTGCTGCGTTTGGTGGAAGGCAGTTGC
>JAYWCQ010000156.1:0-3060 GCA_043780435.1 Polaromonas sp. | reverse complement strand
AGCTGATGTCCATGATGTGCTCGACCTCGACCAGATGGTTGGCTTTGAGGGTGTTGCCGGTGGAGACCAGATCGACAATCGCATCGGCCATGCCGACCAGCGGGGCCAGTTCCATGCTGCCGTAAAGCTTGATCAAATCCACATGCACACCCTTGCTGGCAAAGAATTCGCGGGCGATGGCGACGTATTTGGTGGCGACTTTCAGGCGGCTGCCGCGTTTGACGGCAGCGGCGTAGTCAAAATCAGCCTTCACCGCCACGCTGATGCGGCATTTGGCGATTTGCAGGTCCAGCGGGGTGTACAAGCCTTGGCTGCCGTGCTCCAACAGCGTGTCTTTGCCGGTAATGCCCATGTCCGCCCCGCCGTATTGCACATACGTTGGCACGTCGGTGGCGCGCACCACCAGCACCCGCACATCGGGCTGGTTGGTGGTCAAAATCAGCTTGCGCGACTTTTCGGGGTCTTCCAGCACCTCGATGCCGGCGGCTTTGAGCAGCGGCAGGGTTTCTTCAAAAATGCGGCCTTTAGATAGCGCGAGGGTGATCAAATCGGAACTCCAGACAAAGTGCAATCAATGGCATAGATTGTACTTGTCGTCAATTCCACCGTTATTTGAGGTGATACCCAAACAACCGAGCATGGAATCGAACAAATTAACGTGTCCAACACCCGTTTTAGTGGCGTTTGCCGATTTGGCGGCTATCTGCAGCTGCTCAAAGGCTTTTTTGTTAGCAGGGTTGGCGTTCAAATATGGCTCGGATGCCCAAAATATCAAAGGCACATCAAGTTGCTCAGGTGGCGCGAGTGGTTTGGGTGTGGCGTGGAAATGGCGGTTTTCGTCAATCGATTCGCCGTGGTCTGAGGTGTAAATCAACACGGCTTTTTTACCTTTCAAACTTTGCATCAGGCTGTGCAAAAAAGTGTCGGTATACAGCACGCTGTTGTCGTAAGCGTTGATCAATTCTGCTTTGCTACAAGCGCCATCGACACCTGAGCATTCAGGCTGATAACGTGCAAATTCGCGCGGATAACGGCTGGCGTAGGAGAAATGCGAGCCTTTGGTGTGCAGTACCACGACTTGGCGACCTTTGGGATGCTTGGCCATGGAAGCCTCTAATTCAGCGACCAAGATTGAATCTAAAACGGGCTTGCCACGGTTGGCGGAATCTGCGGCGATGACTTCGCGAATTTTATAGAAATCAGTTTTCAAGCTGTTGTAAAACCAAACTTCCGATTGCATGGCAAATAATTCAACGCTGAAACCCAATTTTTTGAAGACGGAAAAAACAGTGTCTTCCAGCACTTGCGGCGCTTGCAAGCCGCGCTCCACTACCGCTTGCGGTCGCACGAACATGCACGCTAGCGACAGCTTGGTGGAGGTGTTGCAGGATGTGGCTTTGAAAGCTGCGAGGTTTTTTTCGGCGGCTAAGAAAGGCGTTGTCGGGCGCTCGTAGCCCAGCAGACCGAAGTTGCTGGAGCGGGCAGATTCGCCAATCACCACCACCACAACCAAATCATCAACAACATCGTTAGCCAATGCATTCAGGCTGTATTGAAACTTCAATGCAGGATCGATTTTTTGATCTTTACTAGCCCAACTGTCCCACGCGCTTGAAGCCGACATGCCCAAACCCGCCACCCAGTTGCTCGGCACATAGGTGTGCGCAGCAAGGCTGGCTTTGCCCAGATCTTGGCCCACAGCATCTGCTGTGTTAACGCCAGTGTTTACATGCTGCGCAACAGCTACAAACCCAGCCGCCAACAACAAAACCAAACCGATTTGCCCACCCATTTGCTTGAATCGCAACCACCAGCTAGCAACTGTGTTTTTACGGACATGGACATAGCGCCACCACAGTACCAAAGGAACAAACGCCAAGGCCACGAACCACACAAACAAGCCAAAACCAACGGCTTCTTTGGACAGATCAACGTCCGTTGTCAGCACAGCCTGCACCACACCGTAGCCAATCACCACGTTGAAAAAAGTCATGTAGTAGCTGGCTAAAACAGAGATGGTGAGCAGCAGAACAATGAAAATGCGTGCCAACCACTTGCCCGATAAATCAGCCAAACTGAGCAACAAAGCTGTGAAGGTAAAAACCAAGCCCAGCTCGGCCAGCAACGCCAACGATGTCGTCCCAAGCTCAGCGTAGCGCCTCAAGAAAACAGCACCGTTGAGAACGATGCCGATGTAAGCACTTAGCAGTAAAACCACCTGCCAGGGTGCGAGCAGGATGCGTTTTTTAGCAAACGACCTATTCTTGAACACGCTCAATTTTTGCGCCAATACCGCGGAGTTTGGTTTCCATTTGGTCGTAGCCACGATCTAAGTGGTAAATACGCTCCACCGTGGTTTCACCTTCGGCGACCAAACCCGCAATCACCAAGCAGGCAGATGCGCGCAAGTCGGTCGCTTGCACGGTCGCACCTGAGAGTTTAGTGACGCCGTCAACAAAAGCCGCTTTGCCGTCGATGGCGATGCTGGCACCTAAACGCACCAATTCATTCACGTGCATGAAACGGTTTTCAAAGATGGTTTCCGTCACTTTGGAAGCGCCCTCAGACACCGCATTGAGCGCCATGAATTGCGCCTGCATGTCGGTCGGGAAACCTGGATATTCGGTGGTGCGAAAGCCTTGCGCTTTGAGTCTACCTTTTGAGGTGACACGCATGGCGCCCTCTACAGCTTCAACTTTTGCGCCTGCTTCATGCAGCTTGTCAATCACCGCCTCTAAGTGCTCGTAGCGTCCGTTTTTCAGCACCACATCGCCACCGGTTGCAGCAACAGCACATAAAAAAGTGCCCGCTTCAATTCGGTCTGCCACCACTTGGTGTGTGCAGCCATGTAGTTTTTCAACACCTTGAATACGAATTCTTCGTGTGCCTTGGCCTTCAATTTTGGCACCCATTTTGATCAACATTTCAGCCAAATCAATGATTTCCGGCTCTTGTGCGGCATTTTCTAAAACCGTTTCACCATCAGCCAAACAAGCGGCCATCATGAAATTTTCCGTACCCGTCACCGTCACCATATCGGTGGTGATGCGTGCGCCTTTG
>JAYWCQ010000155.1:0-9584 GCA_043780435.1 Polaromonas sp. | reverse complement strand
ACATGGCCAGAGGACGCGCCCCCGGTTACGACGCCCAACGCGAGACGATTCTGAGTCAGGCGGCCGAGTTGTTTGCGCGCCAGGGCTTTGTCGGCACCTCCATGAACGATGTCGCCACCGCCTGCGGCATGTCCAAACCCGCGCTGTATCACTACGTGCGCGACAAATCGCAGCTGCTGTTCGAGATCGCCACTACCCACGTGGCGCGTTTGCACGCTTTGATTGACGAGGTCGCGCAGGGCGACGCTGTGCATCCGCCGCCGGTTGACGCCACCGCCCATGTGCGCCGCTTGATCGAGCGCTTTGTGCTCGAATACGCTGGCGCACGCCATGCGCATCGCGTGTTGACCGAAGATGTGAAGTTTTTAGAGCCCGCCGATCAAGCCCGCGTGTTAGAGCTGCAGCGCCAAGTCGTCAGCTCGTTTGCCAACGCGATTGCGCAAGTACGGCCTGAATTGATCGCCGCTGATTTGCACAAACCACTGGCCATGCTGCTGTTTGGCATGATGAACTGGATGTTCACTTGGCTGCAGCCCGATGGCAAACTCTCGCACGCCGACATGGCACCGGTGGTGGCGGACTTGTTTTTGGGTGGCTTAAGCGCTGTAAAGACTTAAATATTGGGGCGTAAAAAAACCCAGCGTGCGTCTGCAGGCTGGGTTTGATACTAGCGGTGCTTAAAGTTTAAGCACGCAAATGCCATCTGCCGGCTTCTGGCGAATCATCGATAGCGCGCATGATGTCTGCCATCAAACGTGAATCGTGTTGCGCATAGTCCCACATTTTTTCATCTGCAACACGTGCTTTGCGGCGTGTGCGCCAAGCGGCGTACAAGCTGCTGCCGTCAAACGCTTTCACGTTGTTAACAGCACGGCGAATTGGATCTACAGCCAAGGCAATCACTGTAAAAGCAATGAACCACAGCAAAACCCATGCTGCTAGCAAATGACCGTCTGCCCAAGTGTCTATCCATTGGTTAGCTGCAAATAGCAAGCCAGAAACAACGGCAGCGAGCAAAAATGTCGCCAATCCCCGTGCACCATCAAATTTGCTACAAGCATTCGTTGCGCTGTCAATAGCCTCGCCCAAGCGCTCAATGCCTTCGTGGTGGGTCGGGTAGTTAGGTTGTACAAAACTGGTCATGGTGTTCTCTCTTTCAATACCTGCACACTTACTAAATACAATCGCTTTGATTTGTGCAGTGCCTGAATCATAGGGTTAATACTAGTGTTACTCCACTTTATATTAGTGATGCTGTATATTCACTATGGTGATGAATTCAGCACAAACAACACCCTTCCTGCCCAACTTTCGAACGCTTGACCTCAATTTGTTGCGGGTTTTTGACGAAGTCATGGCTGAACGCAGCTTGACCAAAGCTGCCAAAAACCTATCGTTGACCCAGCCCGCCGTCAGCAACGCCATGCGCCGCTTGCGCGAAACGCTGGGTGACGACTTGGTGCGGCGCAGCGGCCAAGGGCTAGAGCCCACGCCCCGTGCCAACGCTTTGTGGCCCGCCGTGCGTGAAGCCTTGCGTCAGCTGCAAGAAACCCTCGTTCCCAGCCCGTTTGACCCCGCCACCTCCACTGCCACCTTTATTTTGGCCATGGCCGACGCCACCGCGTCAGAGCTGATTCCGGGATTGCTCAACGCGGTCGAACGCGACGCGCCCGGCGTCTCCATTCGCGTGGTGCCCCTGTCCACCCGTGACCCCAGGCGCTTGCTGGATGCCGAAACGGCCGACCTCGCCATCGGCCACTTCCCCGCCGCACTGGCAGATTTGACCGCCAGCGCCCAGTCTGGCGGCGCGGTCAGCTACGCGCACCAGCGGCTGTATGACGGCGAATATGTTTGCGTCATGCGCTCGGGCAACCCGCTGGCGCAAGGTCCGCTCACGCTCAACCGCTTCTGCGCCGCCCGCCACATGCTGGTCAGCTTCTCGGGGCGGCCGTTTGGCTTTGTGGACGAGGCCTTGACGGCCTTACAGCGCCAACGCCGCATTGTGCTGACGGTGAACCAGTTTTTCACCGCCGGCCGCGTCGTCGCCCAATCCGACCTGCTCACCGTGCTGCCGCGTCATTTCGTCCGCGTGGCCGATGTCCTGAACGAACTAACCATCCGCCCCCTGCCCTTCGACATGCCCGTCGTCCACGTCGATGTGATGTGGCACAAACGCGAACAGCACAACAGCGCCCACCAGTGGCTGCGCAGCGCGATTGCGGCGTCGGCGAAGTTGGCGTTTACCGATGATGCAGCCTAACCCAATTTGGCAAACACCGCGTTCATCTCGTCTTTGGTGAAGGCCCGCAGCGACTGCGTCCGCACATTGCCCGCCCCGGCCAAGGCCGCACCAAAGGCGAGGTAGGAGGCCTCGTCTTTGGCGTCAATCACGGCTACCAGGTCATAGCTGCCCAGCGTCCAATACATTTCCTTCATGTCACAACCAAACTTTTTGCCCGCTGCTTTGGCCGCATCGGCGCGTTTGGTGGATTCTGTCATCGTGCGTGCACCTTGGTCTGTAAAGCTGACGAGTGAAATATACGTAACCATGTTGATTCCCCTTGTTGTTGTTAGGTCCGGTTGAATGATGATCGCCAGCAACATCTCAAACACCGGCTCCTAAGGGTGCTTGTCGTGTGGCTGGGCTGTCAACTCTATGCCAGCGCCTGCGCCATGACATAAAAATAAATCTTCATTGCAACAGTTACACCTGACAACAAGGCCTGTTTCAAGCCGTCCAGCACCTAGCCTTGGCTCGCTAACAAATGTGGACACAGGTGTGAAATGGGGGATGCTCCCTCTGAAAACGCATGCCACCGCCGTTGTGGCACGCGCCGAGGGGCGACGACAAAGTACAACAACAGGGCGGCAAAAGGTTAGTTAAAGCAGCGCTAACAGGTTACCCCGCCGGTCGTGCTCATTCGCTACTGGAGACGAGACAAGCTGACGACCGTGGATCTCACAAATGCTATATTATTAATAGCAGAATAGGCAATAAATACGCCGGCTAGAGTCTTTTTTTTCCTTGTTTTCCCCGTTTGCGAGGGTTATTTTAGGTTTTCAGCGCTAAGCCGAGTTTTTCGATCACGGCTTTTTCTTTCACGTAGTTCGCCTGCGCAAACTTGGTGTAATCCGCCGTGTTCATGTAGATCACGGGTTGGTCGTATTTTTCAAAAATGGCCAACACCGCCGGGTCATCCAGCGCCTTTTTGAAGGCGTCATGCAGCTTTTGCGTGAGCGCCGGGTCCATGCCTTTGGGGGCGCCAATGCCAAACGGTGAATCGGAAATCGTGTCGAAACCCAGCTCATTCAAGGTGGGCACATTCGGCCAGCGCTTGGTGCGTTTGCTGCCATAGGTGGCGAGCAAACGGCAGGTGCCGGCATCGACGTGCGGCCCCCAGCCCGTCGCGTCGCTGTGCGCCATGATGTGGCCACCCAAGAGGGCTTGCATGCCGTCCGCATTGCCTTTGAACGGCACATGCTGCAGCTTGATACCGGCTTTGAAGGCAAACTCCTCCACCGCCAAATGCGGCGTGGTACCGTTGCCGGTCGAACCAAAAGTGAACTTTTCAGGGTTTGCCTTGGCAAAATCGACCAAATCTTTGATGCTTTTGATCGGCGAATCCGCCCGCACCACGATGCCAAAGGTGTAACCCGTCAG
Source organism: Polaromonas sp. (assembly GCA_043780435.1). Taxonomy (GTDB): domain Bacteria; phylum Pseudomonadota; class Gammaproteobacteria; order Burkholderiales; family Burkholderiaceae_C; genus Aalborgiella. The sequence goes on along the minus strand of JAYWCQ010000155.1, from coordinate 5,923 downwards.
GCAAGCGACGTAGGTGAAGTCTTTCAACGGGTCAAACTGCATTTTTTGCATGTGCGGCAGCCGCATCACACCGACGGTGAGCTGCGACAGCGTGTAGCCATCCGGCTTGGCGTTGACCAATTCGTTCGGCCCCAACATGCCGCTGGCGCCAGGCTTGTTGTCAATGATCATAGAACCGCCCAATGCTTTGCCCGCGCTTTCGGCGATCACGCGCATCACCACATCGGTCGAACCGCCGGCGGGCCAGGGACAGATCAGGCGAATCGGCTTGGCCGGAAACGCCTGTGCCACGGCCAAACTGGGCACGGCAAGGGTTGCTGCGGTGGCGAGTGTGCTTTGTACAAAGCGGCGGCGGGTCGGTTTGCTGGCGATCATAGTTTCGTTCACAGTTTATTTCCCCAAATGGTTAGACTCCCCCATCATAAAAGCCGCACGACTTCACCACTATTAGGATTTACCCATGCCAAAGGGTTGTTTCTGTCGTTTTTAGGCTCAAGAAAAACACGCAGAAAATCCCTTATTTTTGGCACCTAGCCGGCGTATTCATTATTTATTAAGCTATGAAATTTATAGCAAAATTACACGCTTATCGGCTAGGCTTTTCAACTTGCGATCAAAGCTCGAAACGGTCCAAGTTCATGACTTTGCCCCAAGCGGCTGCAAAATCATGCACAAAGGTTTGCTTCGCATCGCTGCTGGCATAGACTTCGGCAATGGCGCGTAGCTGCGAATTTGAGCCGAAAACGAGATCGACAACGGTGCCTGTCCACTTGATGTTGCCCGTTGCGCGGTCGCGCCCTTCCAGCACATCCGCAGCCGTGGCAGACTTTTGCCAAGTTGTGCGCATGTCTAGCAGGTTGACGAAGTAATCATTCGTCAAGATTTCTGGCTGCTGGGTAAACGCGCCGTGTTGGGTTTGCCCGAAATTGGCATTCAGCACACGTAAACCACCCACCAAAACGGTCATTTCAGGGGCTGTTAGCGTCAAAAGATTGGCTTTGTCTAGCAGTAGCTCGGCTGCAAAATCTTCATGTCCAGGGCGCAAATAGTTGCGAAAACCATCGGCTGTTGGCTCAAGTGCGGCGAAGGATTCAACATCCGTCTGCGCTTGGCTGGTGTCCATGCGGCCTGCTGAAAAGGGCACGGTGACATCGACGCCCGCCTTTTTAGCCGCCGCCTCAACCGCTGCGCTGCCACCTAAAACGATCATATCAGCCAAAGAAACTTTCTTGCCGCTGGTTTGCGATGCATTGAATTTCTGTTGGATACCTTCTAGCACGGGCAATACTTTGCCAAGCTCTGCCGGCTGGTTGACTGGCCAATCCTTCTGCGGGGCAAGGCGAACGCGCGCACCGTTCGCGCCGCCACGCTTGTCGCTACCGCGAAACGTTGAGGCAGATGCCCATGCTGTCGCGACCAGTTGCGCTGTGGACAGTCCGCTAGCTAGCAGTTGCTTCTTCAAAGTGGCGATGTCTTGTGCATCAACCAAGGTATGGTCAACCGCTGGAATCGGGTCTTGCCAAATCATCACCTCAGCGGGTACTAGCTTGCCCAAATAGCGGGCACGGGGGCCCATGTCACGGTGGGTGAGTTTGTACCAAGCACGGGCAAAAGCATCGGCAAATTCTTGCGGATTCGCCATGAAACGGCGCGAGATTTTCTCGTACACCGGATCCATGCGCATGCCCATGTCGGCCGTGGTCATCATTGGGGCGTGGCGCTTGTTGGCATCATGCGCGTCTGGCACGGTGTTGCAAGCGGCGGCGTCTTTTGGCGCCCATTGGTGTGCGCCAGCGGGGCTTTTGGTCAGCACCCAGTCGTAGCCAAACAGGTTTTCAAAGTAGCCGTTGTCCCAAGTGATGGGGTTGTTGGTCCAAGCACCTTCGATGCCACTGGTGATGGTGTGTACGCCTTTACCGCTGCCTAGAGAGTTTTTCCAGCCCAAACCTTGCTCTTCGATACTAGCCCCCTCGGGTTCAGGGCCTACATATTTGCCGGGTTCGGCTGCGCCGTGTGATTTGCCGAAGGTGTGGCCGCCAGCGGTGAGTGCAACGGTTTCTTCGTCATCCATCGCCATGCGGGCGAAAGTTTCGCGGATATCGCGTGCTGAGCCTAACGGGTCTGGCACGCCCTCTGGGCCTTCAGGGTTGACGTAAATCAGACCCATGTTGGTCGCACCCAGCGGCTGCTCTAGCTGGCGATCACCCGAGTAGCGCTTGTCTGTACCCAGCCATTTGGTTTCTGCACCCCAGTAAACGTCCTCTTCCGGCACCCAAATGTCTGGCCGGCCACCGGCGAAGCCAAAAGTTTTGAACCCCATGGAATCCATCGCGACTGTGCCAGCAAGCACCACCAGATCAGCCCAAGACAACTTGTTGCCATACTTTTGCTTGATCGGCCAGAGCAGTCGGCGCGCTTTGTCTAAATTGCCATTGTCTGGCCAGCTGTTCAAGGGGGCAAACCGCTGCGAGCCCGAGCCAGCACCGCCGCGCCCATCAGCAATGCGGTAGGTACCCGCGCTGTGCCATGACATGCGCACGAAAAAGGGCCCGTAATGCCCAAAATCTGCCGGCCACCAGTCTTGTGAGTCTGTCATCAAGTGGGTGAGATCATTGACCACGGCGTCAAGGTCTAGACTTTTAAAAGCTTCGGCATAGTTAAAGGCTTCGCCCATGGGGTTGGAAGGTGCAGATTGCTGGTGCAGCATCTTCACGTTCAACTGATTGGGCCACCAGTCTTGACTTGCTTTGCCGATGGGTAAGGTAGATGGTTTGGCGGCGCCAGAAAACGGGCATTGGCCTTCGGTAGGTGTTGTGTGATCGGTCATAACTACTCCTGATGTTTGCCTAAAAATTGTAGGAAATACCATGGTATGACGATATTTACTATTTACAAAGACAATTAAAGCTATGCAGTGGTTAGCTGATAACTATCAAGCCGCAAAATTACTTACCGATACAAAACTTAGAAAAAATCACGCCCAGCAAATCGTCAGACGTGAACTCTCCCGTGATGGCAGAGAGATCGTTTTGCGCCAAACGCAGCTCTTCTGCGAGCAAATCTAGCGCTTGAGATTTGGCTTTGAGTTGTCCGTCGGCTAAATCTAAGTGAGCGCTCACTTGTCTTAAAGCATGCACATGACGCTCGCGGGCGATGTAGACGCCCTCAGCAGCGGGTTGCCAACCGGCGACTTGCAGCAGGGTGCGGCGCAGGGTTTCTAGGCCTTGGCCGTTTTTGGCGGAGACTGTGATGTTGACGCTTTCATTGTCCGTTTGGATAGCCGCTGCGGTTTGTGTGGCTTGGGCCGCATCGACCTTGTTCCACACCTGAATCACAGGCACCCGTTTGGGCAACAGGCTGGCGAGCTGAGTGGCAATGGCGGTGTCGGTGGCTTGGTAGTTGGCAGCATCAGCGAGGTTGGCGGTATCATTCCAGCGCACCAAATCGTGCAAAAACAGCACAGCGTCGGCGTTTTCAATCTCGGCCCAGGCGCGTTCTATGCCAATTTTTTCGACCAGATCGACCTTTTCGTCGCTTTGGCGCAGGCCGGCGGTGTCGATGATGTGCAGCGGCACGCCATCAATTTGAATGGTTTGTTGCACTTTGTCGCGCGTTGTGCCGGCAATAGCGGTGACGATGGCGAGCTCGGCACCCGCCAGCGCGTTGAGCAGGGACGATTTGCCGGCGTTGGGCTGGCCGGCGATGACGACTTTGATGCCTTCACGCAACAAAGCGCCTTGTCCTGCCCGCTGCATCACCCGCGCCAAAGTCGCCTGCAAACGGCTCAATTGCCCCGCCGCATCGGCCTTTTGCAGGAAGTCGATCTCCTCCTCGGGAAAGTCCAACGTCGCCTCAACCAGCATGCGCAGGTGGATGAGGGCGTCGCGCAGGCTGTGGATTTCTTTGGAAAACTCGCCCGACAGGCTGCGGGTCGCGCCACGGGCTGCAGCTTCAGTGCTGGCATCGATCAAATCGGCCACGGCTTCGGCCTGCGCCAGATCCATTTTGTCGTTCAAAAACGCACGTTGGGTGAACTCGCCAGGTTGGGCGACGCGCAAGTCGGCCAAGCGCGGCTGTTGCGTCGCTGTATCAATCTCAGCACCAGCTTCCAAGCATCGCGCCAACAGCAACTGCATCACCACCGGCCCGCCATGGGCTTGTAGTTCAAGCACGTCTTCACCCGTGAACGAGTGCGGCGCGGGGAAGTAGAGCGCCAAGCCGTGGTCAATTGCCTCATCATGAGCGTCGACAAAAGGCAGATACGTTGCCTCGCGCGGCTTCAGGTCGCGACCGCACAGGGCACGCACCAACGGGCTAATCGACTTGCCCGACACCCGCACAATGCCGACTGCGCCGCGTCCGGGTGGCGTGGCAATGGCGACGATGGGGGCGTTTGATAAAGCGTGCATGATGGTTGATTGTGCAATAAAAAAAGACGTAAAAAAGGGCCGCTAGAAGCGGCCCTTGATTTAGCGATTCACCGAATTATTTGAACTTCGGCAAATTAAACTGCGGTGGCACGCCCATACGGGTGTTGATGATCCACTGCTGGGCGATGGACAAGACGTTGTTGGTGATCCAATACAACACCAAACCGGCCGGGAAGAAGAAGAACATGACGGAGAAGGCCAGCGGCATGTACCACATCATTTTGGCTTGCAATGGGTCTGGTGGCGTTGGGTTGAGCGCGGTTTGCAACAGCGTGGTCAAGGTCATTACCAGCGGCAAGATGTAGAACGGATCGGGTGCTGACAAGTCGTGGATCCACAGCGCCCACGGAGCATTACGCATCTCGACCGAGCTCAACAGCACCCAGTACAAGGCAATAAACACCGGAATTTGCACCATGATGGGGAAGCAGCCGCCCATCGGGTTGATTTTTTCTTCGCGATAGATTTTCATCATCTCTTGCTGCATTTCTTGCGGCTTGTCTTTCAAGCGCTCGCGCATGGTGGCGATGCGCGGCGCGACCGACTTCATCTTGGCCATGCTGGAATAGGCTTTGGCGTTGAGCCAGTAAAACGCGATTTTCAGCAACAGAACCAGCGCAATGATCGCCCAGCCCCAGTTGCCAATGTAGCTGTGCAGCTTTTCCAAGAGCCAGTACAACGGTTTGGCCAAAATGGTCAACACACCGTAGTCTTTCACCAATTCCAAGCCTGGCGTGATGGTCTCTAAAGAGTTTTCGACTTGCGGACCGGCAAAAAAGCGGGATTCCACCGTTTTTGTGGTGCCCGGAGCGACCGCATCCAACGCAGTGATCATGCCCACGGCGTACAGATTGGTGTCGACTTTGCGGGTGAACAGCTCGCGTTTGATGCCGTCAGGTAGGATCCACGCGCTGGCAAAGTAGTGTTGAACCATGGCGACATAGCCGTTGGTCGCTTGTTTTTCAACGTCCACTTTATTTTTCTCAATCTCGCTGAATTCGACTTTTTGGTATTTTTTGGTTTCGGTATAGACCGCAGGGCCGGTGAATGTGGAGTAGAACGACGACTCGCCCGCCAGCTTGTTGCCATCACGCACCAGCTGCATGTACAGCTGCGGCGACACGGCGGCTGCGCCGGTGTTGACGATCTCGTGTTTCACCGCCACGTCGTACGCGCCGCGCTTCAAGGTGTATGTTTTGACGAGTTTGACGCCGCCAGATTCAGGGGATTCAAATTTGACGACCAGCTCGTTCGCGCCAGCTTCTAGCTTGCGCGGACCCGGGGCAACTGTCATGATGGTTTTGTGGGTCGGTAAATTCGCCGCGCCGACCAAGCCGGTTTGCGCCACATACACGCGCTCTTTGCTGTCGTCCAGCAGCACCACGCCTTTGGCTGTGCCGGCTTTGACAGCCGCTTTGTCTTCCAAATCCACATGCTTCACAAACTCGGAATGCACGATCGAGCCGCCTTCGGTGTCAAACGTCAGCTTGAAC
>JAYWCQ010000154.1:0-31544 GCA_043780435.1 Polaromonas sp. | reverse complement strand
ACGCTGACCGGCGTGCGCGCCGGATCACTCGACGCGGTGTTGCAAAAACTGACCGAAACTGGCGCACGGATTGAGGTCAACGCTGCGGCCTCCACCATCCGCGTAGTGGCGCACCAGCGGCCGCGCGCAGTCAACTTGCGCACCGCGCCGTATCCGGCGTTTCCGACCGACATGCAGGCGCAGATGATGGCGCTCAACTGCATTGCCGATGGCACCGCTGTGGTGACTGAAACGATTTTCGAGAACCGCTTCATGCATGCGCAGGAATTGCTGCGCATGGGCGCGTCGATTGAGATTGAAGGCAACACCGCAGTGGTCAAGGGCGTGCCGCGCCTGGCCGGGGCGCATGTGATGGCGACCGATCTGCGCGCTTCCGCCTCGCTGGTAATTGCCGGGCTGGCCGCCGAAGGCGAGACCGTGATCGACCGGATTTATCACCTTGATCGCGGATATGAAGGGCTGGAGCAGAAGCTCGCGGCGGTGGGCGCGCGGGTTACGCGCCAAAAGTGACATGACGCCCGCTGCTGCGCCCGCCGCCGCACCGGGTGAGCCGGCCATAACTGATCGCTGGCGCGGCCTCAAAGGTGATCTGGCCGGCGGCGTGACTTCCGGCATCGTCGCCTTGCCGCAAACCATCACCATCGGCGCGCTCGCCTTCGCGCCGCTCGGCGCCGGTTATCTCACCTTCGGCATCCTCGCCGGGTTTTACTGCTCGATCGTGTCGGGCTTGCTGGTGGCGCTGCTGGGCGGCACCCGCTTTGGCGTCGGCGGGCCGCGCTCCTCGTTCTCGCTGGTGATGGCGCTGATGGTGGCGGCGCTGATGGCGCGCGAGAGCGCCCTGCACGGCGCGGGCTTTATGCTTTCCGAGGCGGGTGTGGCACGGGTGCTGGTGCTGTGTTTTTTTGCAGTCATCCTGGCCGGGCTGTTGCAGATCGTGTTCGGCCTGATTGGCATCGGCAGCTATATCAAGTTCATTCCGCACCCGGTGGTGGCCGGCTTCATGAACGGCCTCGCGTTTTTGATCTTGGTGTCACAGCTGCCGGTGCTGGCAGGCCTCAAGAGCGGCGTTGATTGGTGGGACTTGCCCTCGGTGGCGGCGCAACTGCAGCCGGAGACTGCGCTGGTGGCGCTGGCCACCATGCTGACCCTGTGGCAGGTGGGACGCCGCTGGCCGCGTCTTCCTGCGGCGATTGTTGCGGTGCTGGCCGGCACGCTGCTTTACTACCTGCTGCTGCGTTATTGGCCGGCCCAGGATATGGGCGCGCTCGCACTGGGGGCCGTGGTGGGGCCGATTCCTGCTGCGTTCCCGGCCCCGGTGTATGCCGGCCAGATCGCCGCTGCGGCGATGCAGCCGGAAACCTGGCAATCACTGTGGCTGGTGGCCCCATCGATTGCGGTGCTGGCGATGCTGGGTGCGCTCGATTCACTGATGTGTGCGGTGGCGGTGGGCCAGCTCTCCGGGCAGCGTCCGGAAGCGAACCGCGAGCTGCTCGCGCAAGGGGCGTCGAACCTGGCGGGCGGGCTGTGTGGCGCGGTGTTCGGCGGTGCCACCGCCTCGCGCACCCTGCTCAACTACCGCGCCGGCGGCCGCGGCCGGCTCTCCGGTGTGACCCATGCGGCGGTGATGCTGCTGGCGCTGATGACCGCCCAATACTGGGTCTCACACTTGCCGCAGGTGGTGCTGGCAGCCGTGCTGACCTGGATTGCCGGTTCGATGTTCGATGGCTGGACCGGCGATATCGTCAAACGCATGCGCCAGCGCAATGTCCATCGTGACGTTTACACCAATTTCGCGATTGTGCTGCTGGTGACGCTGGCGACGGTGGCATTTAATCTGTTGGCGGGCGTGTTCGCTGGTGTGATCGCCACCGTGATCGTGTTCATCGGCAAGAGCAGCCAGTCGGTGGTGCGCAGCGTGCAGCGTGGCGACAAGCGCCACTCGCTCAAGCTGCGCAACCCGGAAAAAACCGCCTATCTGCGCGAACACGGGGCGCGGATTGTCATCATTGAGTTGGAGCGCACGCTGTTTTTCGGCACCGCTGATTTGGTGTCATTGCTGATTGAGCAGATCGCCCCCAGCGCTGACTTTGTGATTTTCGATTTTCGCCGTGTCACCGAGATTGATGCCACCGGCGCGCATTTGCTCGAACAAATCGGCGCGCGTCTGGCCAAGCAGGGCAAGACCGCCGCGCTTGGGCATGTGACGGCAAACGATGCCAACGGCCAGTTTCTGGCCGGCATGGGCGTGGCAGCCGGCATCGCGCAGGCGCGCTGGTTTGCCGACGCCGACTACGCGCTCGAATGGTGTGAGGCGCTGTTGCTCGCCAGCGCATTTGCCGATGACGAAACCAGCCAGGAACTCACGATTGCGCAACTCGGCATCGCCAGCGATTGTGATGCCGCCGAAGTGGCGCTGCTGGCACAGCATCTGGAGCGGCGCGAGTTTGATGCCGGTGATTATCTGTTTCGTGAGGGTGACGCCGGCGACACGCTGTATGTGCCGGCGCGCGGCTCGATCAGCATCAAGCTGCCGCGCCAGCACGGCGCCGAATCGCGGCGGCTGGTCACGCTCAGCCCGGGCGTCATGTTTGGCGAAATGGTGCTGGTCGAAGACCGGCCGCGCTCGGCCGATGCGGTGGCAGACGAATATGCGGTGGTGTATGGTTTGTCGCGCAGCGCGCTCGATACCTTGCGCGCGCGCCATCCGGTGCTGGCCGGCAAGCTGCTGCTCAACATGAGCCGCTTGCTGGCGGACCGGCTGCGCACCACCACGGAGGAACTGCGCGCGGCGGCGGCTTGAACGGCGGTGCTGGTGACAGAGCCGCAGGCGGCGGCAACGCAGGTTTGCCAGCCGCACGGATCAGAATTCAATTGCGGCATCGGCCCAAGAGCCGCTCTGGCAGCGACTTGCAGGCCACCACCTGCTGTAAAACCGCATGGATTGGACTTCTCCGGGCTGCTGCCTTGTGCAATTTTGTGCAATGACCTGACCGGCTCGGGTAAAATATCCCCTTACACCGCACTTCAAAACGTCCCGCGCCGTGATTACCCTCGCCCTCTCCAAGGGCCGCATTTTCGATGAGACGCTGCCGCTGCTCAAAGCCGCCGGCATTAACGTCACAGACGATCCGGACACCTCGCGCCAGTTGATTCTGGCCACCAGCCGCAGCGATGTGCGCATCATCATCGTGCGCGCCTCCGACGTGCCGACCTATGTGTTGTATGGTGCCGCTGACTTGGGCGTGGCCGGCTCGGACGTGCTGCTCGAACACGACGCGCGCCACGGCAGCGAAGGTTTGTACCGCCCGGTTGACCTCAACATTTCGCGTTGCCGCATGATGGTGGCGGTCAGCGACAGTTTTGATTACGACAACGCAGTGCGCTCGGGTGCGCGGATTCGCGTGGCAACCAAATATGTGGATACCGCGCGCGAGCACTTCGCCGCCAAAGGCATGCACGTTGACCTCATCAAGCTGTATGGCTCGATGGAACTGGCCCCGCTGGTGGGTCTGGCCGACGCCATCGTTGATGTGGTCTCGACCGGCGGCACCCTCAAGGCCAACCGGCTGAAAGCGGTCGAGGAAGTGTGTCCGGTGTCGGCGCGCCTGATCGTCAATCAGGCCGCGCTCAAACTCAAGCACGCCGCGGTGCAGCCGCTGCTTGATGCGTTTGAGGCTGCTGCAGGTGCTGCGGGTGCTGCGGGTGCCGCGGGTGTTACGGGGGGGCCACCGCGGCCGGGGCTGCTGCAGGCACAGCGGCTTGATCTGGCATGAACATCCTGCGGCTCGATGCCGCCGCGTCTGATTTTTCCTCGCGCCTAACCGCGCTGCTGGCGTATGCCGAAGCATCTGATGATGCCGTGGAGCGTGCCGTGCAAGCGATACTGGCCGATGTCAAAGTGCGCGGTGACGCTGCCGTGCTCGACTATACGGAACGCTTCGATGGCTTCAAAGCGGCTTCCACCAATGATCTTCGCGTAGCGTCGAGTGACATCGCCGCAGCGCTGGGCAGCATTCCGTCAGCCCAGCGCGCTGCGCTCGAAGCCGCTGCCGCGCGTATCAAGACTTATCACGAGAAACAAAAAACGCCCTCCTGGCAGTACACCGAAGCCGATGGCACCGTGCTCGGCCAGCAGGTCACGCCGCTTGACCGCGCCGGGCTTTACGTACCCGGTGGCAAGGCCGCGTATCCGAGTTCAGTGCTGATGAACGCGATTCCGGCCAAAGTGGCGGGTGTGGGTGAATTGGTGATGGTCACACCGGCGCCGGGTGGCGCAACCAATCCATTGGTGCTGGCCGCCGCCGCGATTGCCGGCGTCGATACGATCTACCGCATCGGCGGTGCGCAAGCCATCGGCGCGCTCGCCTACGGTACTGACACGATTGCGCAAGTCGACAAAATTACCGGCCCCGGCAATGCCTACGTTGCCGCCGCCAAGCGCCGCGTGTTTGGCACGGTCGGCATCGACATGATCGCCGGCCCAAGCGAGATTTTGGTCCTGGCCGATGGCAGCACCCCGCCCGACTGGGTGGCGATGGACCTCTTCAGCCAAGCTGAGCACGACGAACTGGCGCAAAGCATCCTGCTCTGCCCGGACGCGGCTTATATCGCCCAAGTGCAGGAAAGCATCAACCGCCTGCTGCCCGACATGCCCCGCGCCGCCATCATCGCCAAGTCGCTCAACGACCGAGGCGCGTTGATTTTGACCCGCAGCATGGAAGAAGCCTGCGACATCAGCAACCGCATCGCCCCCGAGCACCTGGAAGTCTCCAGCCGCGACCCGCACCGCTGGGAGCCGCTGCTCAAACACGCCGGCGCGATCTTTTTGGGGGCCTACACCAGCGAGTCGCTGGGCGACTACTGCGCGGGACCGAACCACGTCTTGCCCACGTCCGGCACATCACGTTTCAGCAGTCCGCTGGGCGTCTACGACTTCCAGAAACGCAGCAGCCTGATAGAAGTCAGCGAAGCCGGTGCGCAAGTCTTGGGCAAAATCGCCTCAGTGTTGGCGCATGGTGAAGGCTTGCAAGCGCATGCGCGGGCGGCTGAGATGCGTTTGAAATCAAGTTAAACCACGTTTGAAACCTACAGGCAAGGCGAGTCCACTATGAAAATGTCTCAAATTTCATTTTTTAGTGGCATCTTGCTCGGCTTACTCATCACTAGCACAGCCTCCGCCATGAGCCTGCGCGAGCTGCGCCAGCTAGAGCGTGCTAACCCGAAACAGGGTGATTTGTACGTGCAGTACTATTTGATCGGGGTTTTAGAGGGTATTCAAGAGGCGAATACAGCGCTGACGCGCGCAGGCGGCAGACCCCTGTTTTGCCAAAACGGCCGAAGGCTAGATGCCACCCAAGCACAAACGATTTTCAATACCGAGCTCAAACGCAACGCCGAGCTGTACGAAGCAGACATGCCCGTGCAGCTGGTGATGATGAATGCTTTGGCTTCTACTTATACCTGTGAGTAGGGCGAATTTGCTATTTTTTTAATAGCAGATTAGGCAATGAATACGTCCGCTACAGGCATAAATAGCACTTAAAATTCAGTTTTTCAACTCAAAACAACCATTTCCACTGATTTGACTTAAAAATCGCACGTAATTCGTGCAGCAAGTATTCAGCGTTAACATTCAAGATATGCAGAACGTCATCATCACCGTTGAAGAATCCGCGTTGGAATGGGCTCAGACTGAGGCACAGAAACGCAATTGCAGCGTTTCGATACTATTGGGTCAGCTCTTAAAAGAAAAAATGCTCAGTGGGGTCGCTGAAAAACAGCTACCTCCCTATGGTAAGCCTACGAAACAATCTTGAAATTCACTAATGACTGAAAAAATCTCCAATCTCATCCAAACCCGCATCCGCCAAGACATCGTCTCCATGCACGCCTACGCCATTCAGGACTCGGTCGGCATGGTCAAGCTGGACGCGATGGAGAATCCGCACCGCCTGCCGGCTGATTTGCAGCAGCAGCTGGGCGAGCGCTTGGGTAAACTGGCGCTGAACCGCTACCCGAATGGCCGCGTCAACGACCTGCGCACCGCTCTGGCCGCTTACGCCGACATGCCTGCTGGTTACGACATCATGCTGGGCAATGGCTCGGACGAGTTGATTTCACTGCTGGCGCTGGCTTGCGACATTCCGGGAGCGACCATCTTGGCTCCACTTCCGGGTTTTGTGATGTACGCCATGAGTGCGCAATTGCAGGGGCTGAAGTTCGTTGGCGTCGATTTGACGGCAGATTTTGAGCTGGATGTGCCGGCGATGCTGGCGGCGATTGCACAGCACAAACCCGCTATCACCTACCTGGCCTACCCGAACAACCCGACTGCGAATTTGTGGGATGACGCCGCGATGGCGCAGATCATCTCCGCAGTGGCTGAAATCGGTGGGCTGGTGGTGCTGGACGAGGCGTATCAGCCTTTTTCTAGCAAAACCTACTTGACCACGATTCGCTCCAACCCATCCGCCCACGCCCATGTGCTGCTGATGCGCACCTTGAGTAAATTCGGTCTGGCTGGCGTGCGTATGGGCTACATGATGGGGCCGAAGGCGCTGATTGCCGAAATCGACAAAGTGCGCCCGCCTTACAACATCAGCGTGTTGAACTACGAGTGCGCGCTATTCGCGCTGGAGAACAAAGAGATATTTTCGGCTCAAGCCGTCGAATTGATTGCCCAGCGCGCTATGCTTTTTGATGCGTTGTCGGGTATTTCCAACGTCAAAGCCTTCAAATCAGACGCCAACATGATGCTGCTGCGCGTGCCCGATCCGCAAAAAACCTATGACGGCATGAAGGCGCGTGGCGTGTTGATCAAGAATGTCTCCAAAATGCACCCGCTTTTGACAGGCTGCCTGCGCCTCACCGTGGGCACGGCAGAGGAAAATGCGACAATGGTGGCTGCCATCAAAGCCTCAATTTGAGCTTTTTGAATTATTTAACCTGAAAACAACCATGACCGCCCCACCTGTACAGCGTATTGCCGAAGTTAGTCGCAACACCGCCGAAACCCAAATCACCGCCCGCGTGAACCTGGACGGCACCGGCGTGGCGAATTTGAGCACCGGCATCGGCTTTTTTGACCACATGCTGGATCAGATCGCCCGCCATGGCTTGATCGACCTGGACATCCAAGCCATCGGCGACCTGCACATCGACGGCCACCACACGGTGGAAGACGTAGGCATTACCTTCGGTCAGGCAGTGCACAAAGCGGTGGGCGACAAAAAAGGCATCCGCCGCTACGGCCACGCTTACGTGCCTTTGGATGAGGCGCTCAGTCGCGTGGTGATTGATTTTTCAGGTCGTCCCGGCTTGATCATGAACGTGCCTTTCAAAAGCGGCATGATTGGCGCGTTTGACAGCCAGTTGGCGTTTGAGTTTTTTCAAGGCTTTGCCAACCACGCGTTTGTGACGCTACACATCGACAACCTGCGTGGCGAAAACGCCCATCACCAAGCTGAGACGGTGTTCAAAGCCTTTGCACGGGCGCTGCGCATGGCGCTGGAGTTTGATTCGCGCTCTGCGGGTATGATCCCTTCGACAAAAGGCTCTTTGTAGAGGTTAAATATGCCTCTAGCCGTCGTATTTATTGCCTTAATAGCTATTAAATATATAGCGTTAATCTATTCTGAAAATGACGACAAAAACAGTAGCCGTGGTTGATTACGGCATGGGCAACCTGCGCTCCGTGACGCAAGCGGTGCATGCGGTCGCCAGCGATGCAGGCGTGGAGGTGATTTGGGCCAAAACACCGCAAGAAGTCATGGACGCCGAGCGCGTTGTGCTGCCCGGCCAGGGTGGCATGCGCGACTGTATGCGTGAATTGCATGACTCCGGCATGCTCGCCGCCGTGCTGCACGCCGCCAAACACAAGCCGCTGATGGGCGTTTGCGTCGGCATGCAAATGCTGCTGGACCACAGCGAAGAGCTGGACACGCCGTGTTTGGGGCTGATCCCCGGCGAAGTCGTCAAATTCGACATCGCCGGGCAAATCGCCCCCGACGGCAGCCGTTACAAAGTGCCGCAAATGGGCTGGAATCAGGTGTTTTTTGCAGACCACGCAGGGCATTATCCGCAAGGCAGACACCCGATCTGGGGTGACGTGCCCGATGGCAGTTATTTCTACTTTGTGCACAGCTACTATGCCAAACCGTCGGATATTCGCCACAGTGTGGGCGAAACTGACTACGGAAGTCGCTTTACCAGCGCCATTGCGCGTGATAATATTTTTGCAACGCAATTTCACCCTGAAAAAAGCGCATCACAAGGTTTAGCCCTTTATAGAAATTTCCTCCACTGGAAGCCATAGTTTCATTGCTCCCTTGCATTCAAATTTATATTCGAATTCAATTCAAATTCGCTTCCCCTTCCTCTCTCTTCCTATTTTTTTAACTTTCATAAACTTCTAGCATCATGCTGCTCATACCTGCGATTGATTTAAAAGACGGTCACTGCGTTCGCCTCAAACAAGGCGATATGGACCAATCCACCACCTTTGGCGAAGACCCCACGGTCATGGCGCGCAGCTGGGTCAGCAAAGGAGCGCGGCGTCTGCATTTGGTCGATTTGAACGGCGCGTTTGCTGGAAAACCCAAAAACGAGCAGGCCATCCGCAAAATTTTGAAAGAAGTCGGCAGCGAGGTGGACGTGCAACTGGGTGGCGGCATTCGCGACTTGGACACGATTGAGCGCTATCTGGATGCTGGCTTGCGTTACGTCATCATCGGCACCGCAGCGGTCAAAAATCCTGGCTTTCTGCAGGATGCCTGCACCGCGTTTGGTGGCCACATCATCGTCGGGCTGGATGCCAAAGACGGCAAAGTCGCCACCGACGGCTGGAGCAAGCTCTCCGGCCACGATGTGATCGATTTGTCCAAAAAATTCCAGGATTACGGCGTCGAATCCATCATCTACACCGACATTGGCCGCGACGGCATGCTGACCGGCATCAACATGGAAGCCACCATCAAACTGGCGCAAGCCCTGACGATTCCCGTCATCGCCTCCGGTGGTTTGTCCAACATGGCCGATATTGAAGCCTTGTGCGCCGCTGAAGACGAAGGCATTGAAGGCGTGATCTGCGGGCGCGCGGTTTATTCCGGCGATTTGGATTTTGAAGCGGCGCAAGCGCGGGCGGATGAGTTGAACGGTTGATCTGTTTTTTATATGCCCTCTACGTGAATGCCGCACCGGAATAATTTAGGGTGTTTAGCTACCACTATTAAATAGTGCTACCAAGTTGTTTCAATTTGAGAATGGTTGAATCACAACTTTTAAACATACCACCTGTAAGTTTTAAATCAGATTCGATTAGCATACTAGGTTGTGCGTAATTAAATTACGTGCAATTGTTTGCAAGTTTCAACTAATTGAAAATCTTGCAATTGTGTTTGTTGTTTTATTTAAAAACTTTGAAAGCAAATTAATCATGACAAAAGCAAATCAAACATTCGGAGATAAATCGTCCCGTCGCAGTATGCTACTTGGCGGTGCAGCAGCTGTAGCCAGTGCTGGGGTTGCAACAGTAGCTGCAGCTGCCAGTCATGCAGGTGCGGCACCGATGGGTGCAGTCAAACCAGTAAATATGCACGGCGGCAATCTGACATCAAACACTTTCACTACCAAAGATGGCACGGTGCTGTATTACAAAGATTGGGGTATTGGCCCTGCTGTTGTTTTTAGCCATGGCTGGCCACTGAGTTCAGACGCATGGGAAGATCAGATGTTATTTTTAGCATCTAACGGTTACCGCTGTATTGCACACGATCGACGTGGGCACGGTCGCTCTAGCCAGCCTTGGAATGGCAATACGATGGACACTTACGCTGACGACTTGGCTGAGTTGATGGTGGCGTTGGACATCAAAGGTGCGATGCATGTTGGCCATTCCACAGGTGGCGGGGAAGTAGCGCGTTATGTGGGTCGTCACGGCACAAAGCGCATTTCAAAAGCTGTGTTGATTGGTTCTGTTACACCAATCATGTTGAAAACAGCTGCCTACCCAGAGGGCTTGCCTATGAGCGTGTTTGATGGCATCCGTAGCGCTGTCAAAAGCGATCGTGCCCAGTTTTTTAAAGACTTTACAACGCCATTCATGGGTTTCAACCGTACTGGTGTGAAAGACTCACAAGGTGCACGCGATACATTCGTGATGATTGGTATGCAAACGGGGCTGCGTGGTGCTTATGAATGCATCAAGCAATTCTCAGAAACAGATTTCACAGAAGATTTGAAGAAAATGACGATGCCAACATTAATCATCCATGGCGACGATGACCAGATTGTGCCCATCACGGCTTCAGCCATAGCGACATCAAAAATCATGAAAAATGCAAGGTTAGAAATTTATAAAGGTGGGTCGCATGCCTTGCCTTCTATGAATAAAGATAAAATTAATGCTGATTTGTTGGCGTTCTTGAAGGCGTAAATTTAAACGAATCCTACGAACTGTCGTCTGAGTCTGATGGTGCGTCGTGCAATCACGCATCATCAGATTTTTCGAGATAAAGAAGTATTGTGCCGTAATTTGATACCTATGAGTCATACTATTTATAGTGTCATAGGCAATAAATACGCCGGCTAGCGAATCATTAGCACTTGTATTTTGATCTTGTCAGCGATATCTGTCCACTCACGATCAGCGGTGACGACGCAGCCTTGCATCAGCTGCGTGAGCGCCACGCAAGCGCGATCTCCCAGTGATAAACCAGCAGAGCGCGTGATTTTGCGTATTTGGGCGCTTTGAATGGATTGCTCGGTGTTGAAATCAATGATGTCGATTTGCAATTGGCGCGCAATACGTGGAAACTCTTCTGGCGGCAGCCCATAGTCAATCAACTTGCTGCCCACTTCCGCCATGTTGACGCTGCTGATGGCGCACTCTTCGCTGTACATGAGTTCTTGCACATAATCGCAACCCGGTTCACCACGCAAAATCGCCAAAATTGCCGAAGAATCCATGACATATATCATTCGCCAGCATCCTCGCGTTTGGCCTCTAAGCGACGATCCGCTATCAGCTCATCAACCAATGAGACGCCTGCTGGCACATTCAAGTGTTTTGCGAGATAAGCGCGTAAATTGACGTAGTGCTGCGCCACTGGTGTCAAAACCAAACTGCCGTCTTTAATTTCGACGAAAATCTTACCGTTGGGTTTGAAACCAAGTTGTTCGCGTATGGCCGCGGGTATCAAAACCCGCCCATTTTCTGACATGGCCAATGAAGTCATGGTATTACCTCTGTTTTTTTTATAAATATCAATGTGCATTTTTTATAATTCTGTCATAATTTATAAAAATGTCAATTTTTATAAATTAAGTCAATTCATCTGATGAAGTCAAACCATGCTCGCTAAAAGAATCATTCCCTGTCTTGATGTCACCGGTGGTCGCGTCGTCAAAGGCGTTAATTTCCTTGAATTGCGCGATGCTGGCGATCCGGTCGAAATCGCCGCCCGCTATAACGAGCAATGCGCGGACGAGCTGACTTTCCTTGACATCACCGCTACCAGCGATGCGCGGGACATGATTTTTCATATCATCGAGGCGGTCGCTTCGCAGGTGTTCATCCCGTTGACGGTGGGCGGCGGCGTGCGCACGGTGGACGATGTGCGGCGCTTGCTGAACGCGGGCGCAGACAAAACCAGCTTCAACTCAGCCGCCATTGCCAACCCTGACGTGATTGCTGATGCTTCGGCAAAATACGGCGCCCAGTGCATTGTGGTGGCGATTGACGCGAAACGGCGTTCTGCAGAGGACGCCAAACGTGTCGTCAACGGTGTTGAAATCGGTGCAGGTTGGGATGTTTACAGCCACGGTGGCCGCAAAAACACGGGTTTGGACGTGGTGAGCTGGGCCAAAGCCATGGCTGAACGCGGTGCGGGCGAGATTTTGCTCACGAGCATGGATCGTGATGGCACGAAATCTGGCTTTGACTTGGACTTAACCCGCGCTGTCAGCGACGCCATCAGCGTGCCTGTGATTGCCTCGGGTGGTGTCGGAAATTTGGATGATTTGGTCAATGGCATCATCCTGGGTGGCGCAGATGCTGTCTTGGCTGCTAGTATTTTTCATTATGGTGAATACACGGTCGGTCAAGCTAAACAGCGCATGGCTGAGCGTGGGATTCCTGTTCGGCTGTGAAGGGGCGCTGATTTATTGATCAGTCTCAATGAAGCTTTAACTTTTCGCCGTTCGCCTTTTTCCCCGTTCGCCCTGAGGTATCGAAGGGTCAGTTCATTCCGGGACGCTTCGATACCTCAGCGCGAACGGTTCACTTTTACTTAGCGCGAACAGTTCAAACTTAAATAGGCCGCATCAGTAATTGCCTACAATCACCCCATGCAACAAGCTAAAAATTGGATCGATGAAGTGAAATGGGACGCCCAAGGGCTGGTTCCCGTGATCGCGCAAGAAATAGGCAGCAATGATGTGCTGATGTTCGCCTGGATGAACCGCGAAGCGTTGCAAAAGACGGCGGACCTGGGGCGGGCGGTATATTTCAGCCGATCACGCAATAAATTGTGGTTCAAAGGCGAAGAGTCTGGCCACATCCAAACGGTACATGAGCTGCGTATTGATTGTGACAACGATGTGCTGCTCATGAAAGTTACCCAAACCGGTCACACGCCGGGATTGGCCTGTCATACAGGTCGGCACAGCTGTTTTTTCCGTCTTTACAAGGATGGCGCGTGGATAATCACCGAGCCGGTCTTGAAAGACCCCACAACCATCTATAAATAAGTAACATAAATTAGCTAAACCCATGACATCGAACGATTCTTTAGACCAACTCGCCCGTGTGCTCGAATCGCGCAAAGGGGGCGACCCTGAAAGTAGCTACACCGCACGTTTGCTGCACAAAGGGCCAGATGCGTTTTTGAAAAAAATTGGTGAAGAAGCGACAGAACTGGTCATGGCCTGCAAAGATGCCGACTATGGCGCTGACAAGTCAAAAATTATCAGTGAAACCGCGGATTTGTGGTTTCACAGCATGGTGGCACTGGCGCATTATGGTTTGTCGCCGCAAGATGTCATCGCCGAGCTGGACAAGCGCGTTGGTACCAGCGGGCTAGAGGAAAAAGCCTCGCGAAAAGCGCAAGACCGAGAGCTGAATGAATCTAAAGGAGTTAAACCATGAGCGATATTGATGACGTGATTGATGTCAAGGCAAAAAGTGCTGGAGTGGATGGCGAAAAAGCCGAGCAACTCAAAACGGTGGGCTGGGTCAGCTATTTGCTGCATTTGATCGTCGCTGTGGCCGCCGTTGTGCCAGGTGCCAACGTGGGCGTTGCCTTGCTGGTCATTGCTTTGGTGATTGATTTGGTGAAAAAGGGTGACGCGGATGGCACATGGCAGGAGAGCCATTTTTCATGGCGTATTCGCACCGTCATTTGGGCGGGTATTTTGTATGTGGTGACGATTCCACTGTGGCTGCTGTTTGTAATTCCTGGTTGGATTGCTTGGGGCATTATTTCGATTTGGTTCTTGTACCGCATCGTGCGCGGCATGGTGGCAATGAACAACAGCCAAGCTATTGGGCAATAAGTTTTTAAAAGCAGACGACACATGACACACGACCCCGATTGTCTTTTTTGTAAAATCATTGAAGGCAAAATCCCTTCGCGCAAGGTGTACGAGGATGACGATATCTTTGTCTTTCACGACATCCACCCGTGGGCGCCCGTGCATTTTTTGATGGTGCCGAAAAAACATATCGACTCGTTGGCGCAAGTGGATGCAACGCATACCGATTTATTGGGTCGAATGATGGTACTGGCATCTCGGCTGGCTTTGCAAGAAGGATGCAAGCCCTATCCTGAGGGTGGCTTTCGGATTGTGGCCAACACAGGCGCCGAGGGCGGGCAAGAGGTGCATCACATGCATTGGCATGTCATGGGCGGGCCAAGGCCTTGGCTGCGTGGATAACTGTCGTTTTGTATTTCAGCGCTTAGAATCGAAGCGTTGAGATATTTGGTTTTGGTTTTAAATGGGTTTAGATTCGTTTTATAGTCTCAGTAAATAATTTTAGGAGTTCATCATGGGTTCATTTTCAATTTGGCATTGGTTGATCGTTTTGTTGATCGTCGTCATGGTATTCGGCACTAAAAAGCTGAAAAACATGGGTGGTGATTTGGGTGGCGCAGTGAAGGGCTTCAAAGACGGCATGAAAGATGGCGCTGCAACGCCTGAAGACAAACCGGCTGCACAAGTGACTGCTTCTGCAGCTGCAGATGCAGCCAAAAACACCATCGACGTTGAAGCCAAACACAAGCTTTAATTCGTGATCGATCTTGGTATAGCAAAAATAGCGCTGATTGGTGCGGTGGCGTTGATCGTCATCGGGCCAGAAAAGCTGCCTCGTGTTGCACGTACGATTGGTACTTTGCTGGGTAAAGCGCAGCGTTATATTGCAGATGTCAAAGCCGAGGTGAGTAAATCTATTGAGCTGGATGAGCTCAAGAAGATGAAAGACACCATGCAAGAGGCTGCCAGTGATGTCGAAAATACGATACACACAGGCGTCACAGACTTTGAAAAAGACTGGCAAGCTGCAACGAGCGAAGCTAGTTCTTCTCATTCAGAGTCTGCACTCAGCTCCTATAAAAGCTACCCGACGTATTCGCACCCCAAGAAAAAATGGCGCGTCAAACAAGGTGCTGTGCCAAATTGGTACAAAGCGCGTACGGGCGTTCGCACCAAGGCCATGTCTGGTGCGGCACGTGTTGCCAAGTTTCGCCCAGTGAGACTGGCTTAAATTCATTCAATCAATTTGTCATCTAGGTTTGTCGCATCGGCAAATTGAAACCGACTAGCATAAAACCCATGGCAGACGACACAAGCAAAGCAAGCGAAAAAATAGACGAACTAGCGGGTACAGAGCAACCTTTTGTTCAGCATTTGGTTGAGTTGCGTGATAGGTTGATCAAAATCGTGATCGCTATTGGTGTCGTTGCTATTGGCTTGGCGATATATCCAGGCCCTGGGGCTTTGTACGACATTTTGGCGGCACCCCTGGTGGCTAATCTGCCACAAGGCGCTACGCTGATTGCTACCTCGGTGATATCTCCTTTTTTAGTGCCATTGAAGATTTTAATGATGGCTGCATTCTTAATCGCTCTGCCTGTGATTTTGTGGCAAGTCTGGTCCTTCGTCGCCCCAGGTTTGTACATGCATGAGAAAAAGCTGGTGCTGCCGCTGGTCATTTCGAGCACTGTGTTGTTTTTTATTGGCGTGCTGTTCAGTTATTACTTTGTTTTTGGTCAAGTTTTCAAATTCATCCAAAGTTTTGCGCCTAAAAGCATCACCGCAGCGCCTGATATCGAGGCGTATCTAGGCTTCGTACTCAGCATGTTTTTGGCCTTTGGCTTGGCGTTTGAAGTACCTATCGTCGTCATTGTGTTGGCCCGCATGGGCATGGTGACCATTCAGCAATTGAAAGATTTCCGTGGCTATTTTGTGGTGCTGGCCTTCATCATTGCCGCCATCGTCACACCGCCTGATGTGGTGTCGCAACTGGCGTTGGCGATTCCCATGTGTTTGCTTTACGAAATCGGTATTTGGGCAGCGCAGATCTTTATCAAGCACACACAAGCGCCAGTCGACCCTATCGAGCCGACGTAAGCTACAAAAAGTAGCGGGGTTTGGCTGCATTCTGGCTACAATAGTGTCTTGATTGACGTTTACGTAAACGTCAACTGCTGAATTAGCGATCGAATACGCCATCGGAGACACGCCATGAACCTGCCCGGACTCAACTTTCAACTCGGTGAAGACATCGACGCCTTGCGCGACGCGGTGCGAGAGTTCGCCCAAGCTGAGATAGCCCCCCGCGCGGCGGACATCGACAGCAGCGATCAATTCCCCATGGATTTATGGCGAAAAATGGGCGATTTGGGTGTGTTGGGCATCACCGTGTCTGAGGAATACGGCGGTGCCAACATGGGTTATTTGGCGCACATGATTGCTATGGAAGAAATCAGCCGCGCTTCTGCTTCGGTCGGTTTGAGCTATGGTGCGCACAGCAACTTGTGCGTGAATCAAATCAAGCGCAACGGTACCGAAGCGCAACGCCAAAAATACCTGCCCAAACTGATCAGCGGTGAGCATGTGGGTGCTTTAGCCATGAGCGAGCCTGGTGCAGGCAGTGATGTCATCAGTATGAAGCTCAAAGCAGAATGGAAAGAGCCAAGTGCCTCGGGAGGCGGCTACTACCTGCTCAACGGCAGCAAAATGTGGATCACCAACGGTCCCGATGCGGATACTTTGGTGGTTTACGCCAAAACCGAACCTGAACTGGGTGCGCGTGGTTTGACGGCTTTTTTGATTGAAAAAAGCATGCCGGGTTTCTCGGTCGCTCAAAAGCTCAACAAGCTCGGCATGCGTGGTAGCCATACGGGCGAGTTGGTGTTTCAGAACGTCGAAGTGCCAGAAAGTCACATTTTGGGTGGTTTGAACAGCGGTGCCAAAGTGCTGATGAGCGGTTTGGACTACGAGCGTGCAGTGTTGACCGGCGGGCCGCTGGGCATCATGCAATCGGTGATGGACAACGTGATTCCGTACATCCATGACCGCAAGCAGTTTGGCCAGAGCATCGGCGAGTTCCAGTTGATTCAAGGCAAAGTGGCTGATATGTACACTTTGCTGCAAGCGGGG
Source organism: Polaromonas sp. (assembly GCA_043780435.1). Classification (GTDB taxonomy): domain Bacteria; phylum Pseudomonadota; class Gammaproteobacteria; order Burkholderiales; family Burkholderiaceae_C; genus Aalborgiella. The sequence goes on along the minus strand of JAYWCQ010000154.1, from coordinate 14,885 downwards.
CGCTCGTTCGCTTACACAGTTGCCAAAAATCTGGATATGCTAGGTACAGAGCATGTACGCCAGGTGCGCAAAGATTGCGCCTCAGTCATTTTGTGGTGCGCTGAAAATGCAACCAAAATGGCGGGTGATGGCGTGCAAATCTTTGGTGGTAACGGTTACATCAACGACTACCCACTGGGTCGTTTATGGCGAGACGCCAAACTGTATGAAATCGGTGCCGGTACCAGCGAGATTCGCCGCATGTTAATTGGTCGAGAATTGTTTGCTGAGACAATGTAAATACACCGTTTAAACACAGCTCAACCATTCATTTAAAACAACCATGCCAACTTCAATTTCAGATCTATTCACCCACAACCGCGCGTGGGCAGCCGAGATGGAGCGCGAGCGACCAGGGTTTTTTACGAATCTCAAAAGTCAGCAAAAACCCAAATACATGTGGATCGGGTGTTCCGACAGTCGCGTGCCGGCCAATCAAATCACGGGTTTAGAGCCGGGTGAGGTGTTTGTGCATCGCAACGTCGCCAATGTCGTCGTGCATTCCGACTTGAACGCACTCTCAACCATTCAGTTTGCGGTGGAAATGCTGAAAGTTGAACACGTCATGGTGGTCGGGCACTACGGCTGCGGTGGCGTACAGGCGGCACTGGACAATGTGCGGATTGGTTTGGCCGACAACTGGATTCGGCATATCCAGGACGTGCGCGACCGTCATCGTCAATTGTTGACTTCATTGCCCGAAGATAAGCGGCTGGATGCCCTGGTAGCGTTGAATGTGGTTGAACAAGTAGTCAATGTTTGCCAAAGTACCGTGCTGCAGGATGCATGGGGACGCGGCCAACACATCAGCGTGCATGGCTGGGTTTATGGCGTACATGACGGTTTGCTGCAAGACCTGCATATCACGGTATCAGGCTTAGAGGGCTTGGAAGCGCTTTACGTCGCAGCAATAGAGGCTGTTTCTACCTCTAGCCGGCAATAATATTGACTAAAATGCTATTAAAAATATAGCAATTTTGAAAACCATTTTTATTTTAAAGAATTCATATGTCTGAATCTATCGTTATCGTCTCAGCCGCCCGCACCCCCATGGGTGGTTTTCAGGGTGATTTCTCTAGTTTGGCCGCGCACGACTTGGGTGGGGCAGCTATCAAAGCCGCTGTGCAACGCGCTGGCATTTCGGGTGACATGGTCAATGAGGTGCTGTTTGGCAACTGTTTGATGGCAGGGCAGGGCCAAGCGCCTGCACGCCAAGCCGCATTTAAAGGGGGTTTACCCATCAGCGCGGGAGCAGTCACCTTGTCCAAAATGTGCGGTTCAGGCATGAAAGCCACCATGTTGGCACATGACATGCTGATGGCTGGCAGCGCCGATGTGATGGTCGCCGGTGGCATGGAGAGCATGACCAACGCCCCGCATTTGCTGCCCAAGGGCCGCAGTGGCATCCGCATCGGTCATGGGCAAATTTTTGACCACATGATGTTGGATGGCCTGGAAGACGCCTACGAAGCTGGGCGTTCCATGGGTACGTTTGGCGAAGACTGTGCCGCCAAATACAACTTCACCCGAGAAGCACAGGATAAATTCGCCATAGCCAGCGTCGAACGTGCGCAAGCAGCTATCAAATCAGGTGCATTTGCGGCAGAAATCACACCCGTCACGGTCAAAGGCCGTGCTGGCGATATGGTGATCAGCATTGACGAAGGCCCGGGCAAGATCAAACTCGACAAAATCACCAGCCTGCGTGCGGCCTTCAAAAAAGACGGCACCATCACTGCTGCTTCCAGCTCGTCCATCAACGATGGCGCGGCAGCGCTGGTGCTGATGCGTCAAAGCACGGCTGAAAAGAGCGGCGTCAAACCGCTGGCACGCATTGTCAGCCACGCCACCCACGCACAAGAACCGAATTGGTTTGCTACTGCACCGCTGGGCGCGACGCAAAAGGCCCTGGCCAAAGCGGGCTGGGCTGCTAAAGATGTTGATTTGTGGGAAATCAACGAAGCCTTTGCCGTCGTACCGATGGCGCTGATGGTGGATTTGTCGTTGTCGCACGACGTCGTCAACATCAATGGTGGCGCTTGCGCATTGGGGCATCCGATAGGTGCGAGTGGTGCACGCATTTTGGTGACGCTGATCCACGCCTTACAAGCACGCGGTCTCAAACGCGGTCTGGCAACCTTGTGCATTGGTGGTGGCGAGGCCACAGCCATGGCCATTGAGCTGATTTAATCTCAGGAAATCTGCCATGCTTCTGACCCAAGACCAAGAAATGATCCGCGAAGCGGTTCGCGCTTTTGCTCAGGAACAGTTGTGGCCAAACGCCGCCAAGTGGGACAAAGAGCACCATTTCCCCAAAGACATACACAAAGGCTTGGCTCAGTTGGGCGCATATGGCATTTGCGTGCCAGAGGAATTTGGTGGCGCTAATCTGGATTACTTGACTTTAGCGCTGGTATTGGAAGAAATCGCCGCAGGCGATGGCGGCACCAGCACGGCAATCAGCGTGACCAACTGCCCTGTCAACGCGATTTTGATGCGCTATGGCAACGCCGCGCAAAAGAAGCAATGGTTGACACCTCTGGCGCAGGGGCAAATGCTGGGTGCGTTTTGTTTGACAGAGCCGCATGTTGGCAGTGATGCCTCGGGTTTGCGGACCACGGCAGTCAAAGACGCGGATGGTTATGTCATCAACGGCGTCAAGCAGTTCATCACCAGCGGTAAGTATGGCCAGGTGGCAATTGTGATTGCCATGACCGACAAGGGCGCTGGTAAAAAGGGCATGAGTGCCTTCATCGCCCCTACTGACGCACCTGGTTATGTCGTGGCGCGCTTGGAAGACAAGCTGGGCCAGCACAGTAGTGATACCGCGCAAATCAACTTTGACAACTGCCGCATCCCCGCCGAGAACCTGATTGGGCAAGAGGGCGAGGGTTATAAAATTGCGCTTGGCGCACTGGAAGGTGGCCGCATCGGTATTGCAGCACAAAGTGTGGGTATGGCGCGCAGCGCGTTTGAATGCGCTCTGGAATACGCCAAACAACGTGAGAGCTTTGGACAAGCCATTTTCAACCACCAGGCTGTCGGTTTCCGGTTGGCCGACTGTGCCACGCAGATTGAAGCTGCACGCCAGTTGATCTGGCATGCAGCAGCTTTACGTGATGCGGGCAGACCTTGCCTGAAAGAAGCCGCGATGGCCAAGCTGTTTGCCAGTGAAATGGCAGAGAAGGTGTGTAGCGCGGCTATCCAAACGCTGGGTGGTTATGGCTACGTCAGCGATTTCCCGGTGGAGCGCATTTACCGCGATGTGCGGGTCTGCCAGATTTATGAGGGCACCAGCGACGTGCAGAAAATCATCATCACGCGTGCTTTGGCTTAGTTTTAAAATATTTGGGAAATAAAAAATGGCAATAACAAAAGGTTTTCGGGCATTGGTAGACGAGGCGTTGGCTGAAGTCAAAACCTACACCGTGGCTGAAGTATTAGCCAAAAGTAACGATAAAAATGTACAAATCGTTGACATCCGTGATGTGCGCGAGCTCAAAGCCGGTACCGTCACCAACAGCTACCACGCACCACGCTGCATGCTGGAGTTTTGGGTGGACCCTGAATCGCCGTATCACAAGAAGATATGGGCGGACGAGAGTAAAGAGTTCATTTTGTTCTGCGGCGCAGGTTGGCGCAGTGCCCTAGCCGCCAAAACCCTGCAAGACATGGGTATGACCAATGTGGCGCATATCGACGGTGGCTATGAAGCTTGGGTCAACGCAGGTGGCCCAACGGAGACTTTGGAAGAGCGCAAATCTAAAACATGATTCCGCTATGAGTAAGCCATGCTATGACGGTTTTATTTATGTAAAATTCCTGAAAATAGACCTATAGCCGTTGTATTTATTACCTAAGCAGCTATTAAATGTATAGTAAATTTGACGCGGTGTTGTTTGACTGTGACGGCGTATTGGTCGACAGCGAGCCCATTACCAACGGCTTGCTGCGCGACATGCTGGAAGAGCAGGGTTGGAAGCTGACGCCTGAAGCCTGCTTTCAGCACTTTGTCGGCAAAGCCGTGATGGATGAAAAGCTGGCGATTGAAGCAAACACTGGCAAACCCTTGACCGTAGCTTGGATGCAAAGTTTCAGAGCACGACGCAATGCGGCGTTGGAAGCGCATCTGCAGGCGATTCCCAATATCCACGCTGCCATTGATCAAATTCACTTGCATTTTGAGGGGCGTATCGCCTGCGCGTCGGGGGCTGACCGGTACAAAGTTGAACTACAGCTCGCCAAAGTAGCTTTGATGCCCTATTTTGAAGGCCGAATCTTCAGCGGACACGAAATGCCGCGCTCCAAACCCGCGCCAGACGTATATCTGGCCGCAGCAAAAGCCGTCGGCGTCCATCCCATCCGCTGCGCGGTGGTCGAGGACACGGTAACGGGTGTCATGGCTGGCGTGGCAGCGGGTTGCACAGTGTTTGGCTATGCACCGCCCCATCTCCAAACCACCGAACATGCGGCTTTATTGGCGGCAGGTGCGAGCCACACCTTTACAGACATGCTGCATTTGCCTAGCCTGTTGAGCCAAAAGATGGCACAATCCACGTTTGATTGACGTTTACGTAAACGTCAATCAAGCGTCAATCAACCCAAATAGCGCAAACCCACCATGCCCGTCCTGGAAACCAAACTCAACGCCCGTTCAGCCGATTTTGTCGCCAATGCCACCGCGATGCGGGCTTTGGTTGATGACTTGAACATCAAAGTCAACAAAGCAGCTTTGGGCGGCGGCGATGTGGCGCGCGCTAGGCACACCGCGCGTGGCAAGCTGTTGCCACGTGACAGGGTGCAAATGCTTTTGGACCCCGGCACGCCGTTTTTAGAACTCAGTCCGCTGGCTGCCTACGGCATGTATCCCGACAAAGACGGCACCGACAGCGCACCGGCTGCCGGTGTGATCACAGGCATTGGCCGCGTCAGCGGGGTGGATTGCATGATTGTCTGCAACGACGCCACCGTCAAAGGCGGCACCTACTACCCGCTCACCGTCAAGAAACACCTGCGTGCGCAGGAGATAGCGCAGCAAAACAAGCTGCCCTGCATCTACTTGGTCGATTCAGGCGGGGCGAATCTGCCGAATCAGGATGAGGTTTTCCCAGACCGTGACCATTTTGGCCGCATCTTCTTCAATCAAGCCACTATGAGTGCTGAGGGTATCGCCCAGATTGCCGTGGTCATGGGCAGCTGTACGGCAGGCGGCGCGTATGTACCGGCCATGAGCGACGAGGCCATCATCGTCAAAAATCAGGGCACCATCTTTTTGGGCGGCCCGCCCCTGGTCAAGGCCGCCACCGGCGAGGTGGTGAGCGCTGAGGACTTGGGTGGTGGTGATGTGCACACCCGTTTGTCCGGCGTGGCCGACCATCTGGCGCAGAACGACATGCATGCGCTGGCCATTGTTCGTCAATCCATTAAGAATTTGAATAAAAAGAAGCAACTAGCCGTCTATTTACATGCCTCAATAGCTCCTAAATATATAGCATCAGAGCTTTATGGTGTGATGCCGACAGATACGCGCAAACCCTTCGATGTACGTGAAATCATCGCCCGTGTCGTCGATGGCAGCGAGTTTGACGAGTTCAAGGTGCGTTATGGCGCGACCTTGATCTGCGGTTTTGCCCGCATTGAGGGTATGCCCGTCGGCATCATCGCCAACAACGGCATTTTGTTCAGTGAATCAGCGCTCAAAGGCGCGCATTTCATCGAGCTGTGCTGCCAGCGCAAAATACCCTTGGTGTTTTTGCAAAACATCACCGGCTTCATGGTCGGGCGCAAGTACGAGAATGAAGGCATCGCCCGCAACGGCGCCAAGATGGTCACCGCCGTGGCCACCGCAGCGGTGCCCAAGTTCACCATCATCATTGGTGGCAGTTTTGGTGCGGGCAACTACGGCATGTGCGGTAGAGCCTTTTCACCCCGTTTCTTGTGGATGTGGCCCAACGCGCGCATCAGCGTCATGGGCGGCGAGCAGGCGGCCAGTGTGTTGGCGACCGTCAAGCGCGATGGCATAGAAGGCAAAGGCGGTAGCTGGAGTCCTGAAGAAGAAGACGCCTTCAAAGCACCCATCAAGACTCAATACGAGGTGCAAGGTCATCCGTATTTCGCTACCGCACGTTTATGGGACGACGGCGTGATCGACCCCGCCGATACGCGCCGGGTTTTGGCGCTGGGTTTGAGTGCAGCCATGAATGCACCCATACCAGAAACACGTTTTGGCGTATTCAGGATGTAATGACCATGTTTAAAAAAATTCTAATCGCCAACCGTGGCGAAATCGCCTGCCGAGTCGCCGCCACGTGCTCTAGGTTAGGTATCAAAACCGTCGCCGTGTATTCAGATGCAGACGCACAGGCCAAGCATGTCGCGAGCTGTGATGAGGCTGTTTACATCGGCGCGAGCTCACCCAAAGAAAGCTATCTGCGCTGGGAAAAAATCATTGAAACCGCATTGGCCACGGGTGCGCAGGCGATCCACCCTGGCTATGGTTTTTTGAGTGAAAACGACGCATTTGCAACAGCCTGCCAGGCTGCCGGGCTGGTCTTTATCGGGCCGCCTGCGAGTGCCATCCAGGCGATGGGGCTGAAAGCGGAATCCAAGCAGTTGATGGAAAAAGCAGGGGTTCCGCTGGTGCCGGGTTATCACGGGGCTAACCAAGATCCTGCCTACCTCCAAGGCGCGGCAGATCAGATCGGCTATCCCGTTCTCATCAAAGCCAGCGCAGGCGGTGGTGGCAAAGGCATGCGGATAGTCGAGTCTTCGCAAGACTTTGCCGCCGCTTTGGGTTCCTGTAAACGCGAGGCCATCAACAGTTTTGGTGACGATGCAGTGCTAATCGAAAAGTACGTGCTGCGTCCGCGACATATTGAAATTCAGGTGTTTGGTGACACGCAGGGCAACTATGTGTATTTGTTTGAGCGTGATTGTTCCGTGCAGCGTAGGCATCAAAAGGTCCTGGAAGAAGCGCCTGCGCCGGGCTTGTCAGAAGAGATGCGTCAGCAAATGGGTGCGACTGCGGTGGCGGCAGCAAGAGCCGTAAATTATGTGGGCGCAGGAACGGTGGAATTCATCGTTGAAACTGAGCAATTTCCCGCTGAGCCGCCTCAAGGGAAATTAGCCCCCTCGGGGGGCAGCGTAGCACACGCAGTGGCAAGCGTGGGGGCTTATTACTTCATGGAGATGAATACACGTCTGCAGGTCGAGCATCCAGTCACGGAAGCTATCACGGGTTTGGACTTAGTGGAATGGCAGTTGTTGGTGGCTAGTGGTGAGCCTTTACCGCTCAAGCAAGAGCAGCTGCGTATCACCGGCCATGCGATTGAGGCGCGGATTTGTGCTGAAAATCCGGACAATCAATTTTTGCCGGCCACTGGGCGGTTGAAGGTTTATGGCTTGCCTGAGCATGTCACTTTTGAGCGGACGGCTGGGGGCAACTCAGCTGTCAATGTGCGCGTTGACTCAGGTGTGCGGGAAGGCGATACGATTTCTCCCTATTACGATTCGATGATCGCCAAGCTGATCGTGCACGGTGCGACCCGCGAGCAGGCCTTGGCGCGCATGGATGACGCATTGGCGAAGACGCATATTGTGGGTTTGAACACCAATGTGCAGTTTTTGCGCTATGTGGTGCGCAGTGATTCTTTTGCAAGCGCGAATTTGGATACGGGTTTGATACCGCGTGAACAGGCGGCGTTGTTTAACCAAGAGCCTGTGGGCGCTGCGTTGGCTGTCGCTGCTGCAGTCGTTCATACTTTGCATGCTGAGAGTGCCCAAACAGATTCAGGTCAAACTGGATGGACCGATCCGTGGAATAAACGTGATGGATGGCAGTCGCACGGTATCCATGCAAGAGCGTTTGAATTTGAATTCCATGGCAAAAAAATCGCAGCACAATTGCGCTATCTGCATGACGGCGCTTTGCATTTAACGGTGGGTGATGTGTTGAATGATGCCGGCAATCATGCTATTGGCGCTTTGAGCTATTCACACACCGGTGCTGGTTTTGATATCAGCTTTTCAAAGCATAGAGTCATTGCTAAAACATATAAAAATAACGATGTAGTCGGCATATTTACTTCCAAAGGTGCTACTCAAATAATAGCAATTGACTTGCTTGAGCATGCTGGTGAGACGCATGAAGAGGGTGGACGCTTGACCGCGCCCATGCCGGGTAAAGTGGTGTCATTCTCGGTCAAAGCGGGTGATACGGTTGTTAAAGGACAGGCGCTGGCTGTCATGGATGCGATGAAGATGGAACATACGATTGCATCCCCAACAGACGGCGTGGTGCAAGAATTGCTGTACCAACCGGGTGATCAAGTGGTTGAGGGTGCAGAGTTATTAAAATTACTGAAACAGTGAGAATGGGTGCGTTATGACATTGCCTACAAAAGTAAAACTGGTCGAAGTTGGACCACGTGATGGTTTGCAGAACGAGAAGCAGCAAGTGCCAGCTTCTGTGAAGGTGGAACTGGTGCATCGCCTGCAAGACGCAGGCTTGACCGAGATCGAGGTCACCAGCTTTGTGTCACCTAAATGGGTGCCGCAAATGGCCGATAACGCAACCGTGATGGCGGGTGTGAAGCGCAAAAGCGGTGTGCGCTATTCGGTGCTCACCCCCAATATGCAAGGTTTTGAAGCAGCTATTGCAGCGCCTTCGGTGCAGTGGCCCGATGAAATTGTGGTTTTTGCTGCCGCTAGTGAGGCGTTTAGCCAGCGCAATATCAATTGCTCCATCGCTGAGAGTATTGAGCGTTTCAGACCAGTTGTCGCTGCTGCGTTGGCTAAGAATATTCAGGTCCGTGGCGCTATATCTTGCACCGTTGGTTGTCCGTATGAGGGCGATATTGCTCCCAAAAGCGTAGCGTTGGTGGCGCGTTTGATGAAAGACATTGGCGTGGCCGACACCATTGGGGTGGGTACGCCTCTTAAAGTGCAGCATGCGTTGGAAGCGGCGTTGTCGGTGTACGACATCAACAGCGTGTCAGGGCATTTTCACGACACCTATGGCCAAGCAGTCGCAAATACACTGCGCAGTTTGGAGGTGGGTATTTGGCAATTTGATACCTCAATTGCAGGTCTAGGCGGCTGTCCATATGCCAAAGGTGCTACAGGAAATGTAGCAACTGAAGATGTTGTTTACATGTTGCATGGCATGGGTATTGAAACAGGCATTGACTTGGATAAATTGATCGATGCGGGCCAATTCATCAGTGATTTTTTGCAACGACCGACCAATTCACGTGCTGCAAAGGCGCTTTTCAACAAAAGGATGGCGTGATGAGTGGCGCTGAAGTTGCACCAGTCAGCCAGCGCGAGAGGCTTGACCGCCTGTTGGCTTCGGCGCGTAGGGCACTAGCTAGTACCGATCCTTTGCCTTCACCATGCACATCGGTCTGCCGCATGAATGGCGCTACGGGTTTGTGTGAAGGTTGCTTTCGCACGCTTGATGAGATCGTTGCTTGGTCGAGCATTGGTGATGTAGGTGCGGATGGCAAACGCGGTATTTGGTCTAAGATTCAACAGCGCGCCAACCTCGCGCTCTCTTAAAGCTATCCGATCTGTATGAAACACATCACTTTTTATTTCGATGTCATCTCGCCTTATGCCTACTTGGCGTTTGAGCGCTTGCCAGCGGCTTTGGAAGGCTTGAACTACAAAGTGACTTATCAGCCGGTTCTTTTTGCCGGGTTGTTGAAGCACCATGGACAGCTTGGTCCTGCGGAGATTGAGCCGAAGCGCGAATGGACGTATCGTCAGGTGCAATGGTTGGCGCATGAGATGGGCATAGACATGCAGCTACCTGCAACACACCCGTTCAATCCCTTGGCTTTGTTGCGTTTGGCGGTGGCAAGTAACCCAAAAGGATTGCCAAATCGGTACGTCACAGAGAAGCTGTTTCACCATGTCTGGCAGGGTGGTCTAGATGCTGAAGACCTGCAGCGTTTGCAAACATTGATGGATTTGCTAAAACCAGCCTTGAATCCCAACGGACCTGAAGTGAAAGAGTTGTTGAAAGCGCATACAAAAGCAGCTATCAGCAAGGGTGTTTTTGGGGTGCCAACGCTTGAAGTGGATGGGAAATTGTTTTTTGGTTTAGATGCTTTGCCCATGTTGGTGGCGTATTTGAAACAAGATGCCTGGTTTGCGGGTTCGGCTTGGAACGATGTTTTAAAAATACCTGTAGGCACGGCGCGTCAGTAAAAAAGAATTTCAGGCCGAAATTGAAAAATATTCAAAATATTGCATGAATTCCAAGGGATAACCCTAGTGCAATGGGTGGTTTTATTTTTTTTTGTCAGAATCCGGTCAGTAGATTCATTGATATTCAGTCATCACCTCAATCGAGGTGAGTTTTTTATCTATAGGAGACGCATCAATGGCAACAGCAATAGCAAACAGGCCCATGACTGGTGAGGAAAAGAAAGTTATCTTTGCCTCATCATTGGGTACGGTATTTGAATGGTATGACTTTTACTTGTATGGCACTTTAGCGGTGATCATCGGTAACCAGTTTTTCTCTGCGTTAGATCCTGCATCACGCACGATCTTTTCATTGCTCGCTTTTGCAGCTGGCTTCATTGTTCGTCCTTTTGGTGCGTTGATTTTTGGTCGTTTAGGCGACATGATTGGTCGTAAATACACCTTCTTGGTGACTATTTTGATCATGGGCGTGTCAACGTTCATTGTCGGCTTGCTGCCAAACTATGCCAGTATTGGCGTTGCGGCTCCCGTCATTCTCATTGCACTTCGTATGTTGCAAGGTTTGGCATTGGGCGGCGAGTACGGTGGTGCTGCTACTTATGTGGCTGAGCATGCACCACATGGCAAACGCGGTGCCTACACTGCTTGGATTCAAACCACGGCTACGTTGGGTTTGTTTTTGAGCTTGATGGTGATTTTGGGTGTGCGTACCAGCATTGGCGAAGCAGCATTCGCTGACTGGGGCTGGCGCATTCCGTTTATTGTTTCTATTTTGTTGTTGGCTGTGTCGGTTTACATTCGGTTGAGCATGAATGAATCACCAGCTTTCCAGAAAATGAAATCAGAGGGCAAAACATCAAAAGCACCTTTGTCTGAATCATTCGGCCAGTGGAAAAACTTGAAGATCGTTATCTTGGCGCTGTTTGGTCTTGTCGCTGGTCAGGCTGTGGTCTGGTACACCGGTCAGTTTTATGCCTTGTTCTTCTTGACGCAAGCGTTGAAGGTTGACGGCGCAACGGCCAACATCATGGTTGCAGTTTCTTTGATCATTGGCACACCTTTCTTTATCGTATTTGGTGCGTTGTCAGACAGAATTGGTCGTAAACCAATCATCATGGCTGGTTGCTTATTGGGTGCCTTGACCTTTTTCCCTGCGTTCAAAATGCTCACTGAAGCTGCTAACCCAGATTTGGCTGCTGCACAAGCTAAAAACAAAGTGATTGTTACTGCTGATCCAGCTGAATGTTCATTCCAGTTCAACCCAACCGGTACTGTGAAGTTCACCAGCTCTTGCGACGTGGCTAAGCAAAAATTGTCAGCTGGTTCTGTGAGTTATGACAATGTTGCTGCACCAGCTGGTACACCAGCAAGCATCAAAGTTGGCGAGACAGTTATCACCAGCTACGACGCAACCAAAACCAGCGATGCAGATATTGCAGCTGCCAAAGATGCAGCAACCAAGAAAGTTGCTGATTTGACCGCTGCAGCAGCTAAGCCTGAAGATATCAAGAAAGCAACTGACGCTTTGGCTGGTTTCGAGAAAGATGCCAAGGGCTCGACAGTAAAAGCCAAAGAAGCGGCGTTTGCTGGTGGATTGTCTGCGGCACTCAAAGCTGCGGGTTACCCTGCGAAGGCAGATCCTGCTAAAGTAAACAAGCCGATGATTGTCTTGATTTTGTCTTATTTGGTGCTTTTGGTAACGATGGTTTATGGCCCAATCGCAGCGATGCTGGTTGAGTTGTTCCCAACCCGTATTCGTTACACCTCAATGAGCTTGCCCTACCATATTGGTAATGGTTGGTTCGGTGGCTTGTTGCCAACGACTGCTTTTGCTATCGTGGCGCAAACCGGTAACATGTACAACGGCTTGTGGTACCCAATCATCATTGCAAGCATAACGTTTGTGATTGGTATGCTCTTCGTTAAAGAAACGAAAGATATTGACATCTACGCAAACGATTAATTTGTAAACGTAAGTCGTAGGAAAGAAGTTGCAGTTACGCTACAACTTCCTCCAGAGCCCTCTTCGGAGGGCTTTTTTTATGCCTCAAAGTAGTAGCGCATATACTGAATTAGTTAGCATTTAACATTACAAGGAAAATATCATGTGGAAAATAGTTGTGGGATTTTTAGTATTTGCAGCGGTAGCACTTTATCTGCTTAGCAAGGGTGGAGATATTGATATGACTGGAGAAAAGCATGGTTCTATGACTTTTGCTCAGGTAAATTTAATTGCGTCTTAAATTTTGGTAACTATATAAATTCTATCTAGTGGATTAACCTCATTGTTTTAAGTTCTATTTGTTGTCTAATGAAGCTATGGGTAATAATTAGAAATTGACATGCAGTTAACCAAAACAGAAGCTGGTAAAAAGGCGGTCAGCGATCGTTCAATTCCTTTAAGTCCAAGACAACGTTCGGCGTTAATAATTTTCAATGGCGAGCGTACGCTTGATGACGTGTTGTCAATGCTGGTTGGTTTAGGATTTACCCAAACAGACGCAGATCAATTAATTGCTTTGGGACTAATTTCTCCAGTCTTGGACCCGGGTAAAACGAATGTTGTATCAGAATCCAAGCCGAAAGAACAATTGGGCGGTTTTGTAGATTTAGAAGCGGCTCAGTCTCGCTACAAAGTAGCCTATCCATTGGCAACGAAGCTCACAGCAAGTATGGGTTTTCGCGGTTTTCGTTTAAATTTAGCGGTTGAAGCGGCAGGAAGCTATTCTCAGTTGGTGGAATTGTTTCCAAAAATCAAAGATGCAGCAGGTTCTGAAAAGTCATTGGCTTTAGAAAATGCACTTCGTGGTAGTGTTTGAAGTTGCATTTTTGATTGATTAGAAGGTTAATTAGAAATCTTCAACCATCGTCTGATTTCTTGCCTAGAATCGTGACTCGATCTAGGAAAGAACTCATTCATGGCACAAGGAACCATCCGCATTCGCGGTGCGCGTCAGCACAATCTCAAAAATCTCGATCTTGATATCCGCACTGGTGAATTGACCGTTGTGACGGGGCCGAGCGGTTCCGGTAAATCAAGTCTGGTGTTCGATACCTTGTTCGCAGAGGGACAGCGTCGCTACGTTGAAACCTTCTCGGCCTATGCGCGGCAATTTTTAGACCGCATGGACAAGCCAGCAGTAGACCGTGTTGATGGCGTTCCGCCTGCGATTGCGATTGATCAAACCAATCCCGTGCGTAGCTCGCGTTCAACGGTCGGCACCATGACCGAGCTGAATGATCACCTGAAGCTCTATTTTGCACGGGCGGCACAGCTGTTTGACCGCGATACCGCTTTAGGGGTTCGGCACGACTCCTCGGAATCGATTTATGCGCAGATGATGGCGCGTGCTGCTACTATGGGAGACGATGCACGGCTGGCAGTGACGTTTCCGGTCGAACTGCCAGCTCAAACCACCGCTGAAGAAGTTACCCAGTGGCTGTCTGCCAGTGGCTTCACCAAAGTACAAGCCGAGCGCGAGGTCGCAACAGTCACTGCGCCGCGCAAATTGCTGGATGTGGTGGCTGATCGCTTCCGGATAGGCACTACCGAAAAATCCCGCGTCGTAGAGGCCATTGAAGTGGCGCTCAAACGCGGCAGCGGTCGCGTCAACGTCTATGCCGGTGATGAAGGAGCGATGTGGAAGTTCTCCACCGGCCTGCATTGCCCAGAGAGCGACCACCGCTATGCCGACCCCATTCCCTCTGCTTTTTCTTTTAATTCCCCCGTAGGCGCGTGTGAAAAATGCAAAGGCTTTGGCCGCGTCATTGGTGTGGACTACGGCTTGGTCATCCCCAACGACAAGTTGACCCTGCGTGCCGGTGCGATCAAGCCCATGCAGACACCTGCCTGGAAAGAATGCCAGGACGACCTGATGCGTCATGCCGAGGCGGCAGGTATCCCGCGCGACACGCCTTATTACAAACTGACGGCGGAGCACAAACACTGGGTCATCAACGGTTCCCCGAACTGGAACGGCCAGTGGAACCAGCACTGGTTTGGCGTCAAAAGATTTTTTGAGTATCTCGAGACCAAGTCCTACAAAATGCATATTCGGGTGCTGCTGTCCAAATACCGCAGTTACACCACCTGCGAAACCTGCAACGGCGCACGCTTGAAAACCGAGAGTCTTATCTGGCGCATTGGCAGTAAGCCTGATGCTGATGCTGTGTTGTTGCCAAGCAAGCGGTTTTTACCAAGTGGTACCAAATGGTCACGTGATCAACTAGAAGCGCTGCCGGGTTTGTGCCTGCATGATTTGATGCTGCTGTCGATTGACAAGCTGCGGCTGTTCTTTGGCCGCCAAGTCGTGGAACGAGCGGTCGGTATGGATACCTCACGAAGTGCGACCTCTGGCGACCAGCAAGCCTTGGCGATGTTGCATGAAGAAATCAACACCCGGCTCAAGTACCTGTGCGATGTGGGTATTGGCTACCTCAGCCTGGACCGCCAAAGCCGCACCTTGAGCGGCGGTGAAGTCCAGCGCATCAACCTCACCACCGCTTTGGGTACGTCCTTGGTGAACACCTTGTTCGTGCTCGACGAGCCCAGCATCGGCCTGCACCCGCGCGACATGGGGCGCATCACCCAGGCCATGCTGCGCCTGCGCGATGCGGGTAACACCCTGGTGGTG
>JAYWCQ010000153.1:0-4131 GCA_043780435.1 Polaromonas sp. | reverse complement strand
ACCAAGAGCGACGTGGGTTTCATCAACGACAACAATTGCGATGTCACCAAGCCACGCGTTGCATCGTGCAAGCGCAGGTGCAGCGTGATGATATCGCAGGCCGTGAAAAAGGCTTCGACAGAGGTTGCTGAAGCGTAGCCATCATTTCTGGCTTTTTGACGCGATTCTTCGCTGCCCCAAACCATCACATTCATGCCAAAAGCTTGGCCAAAGCCAGCGACCAATTGTCCGATTTTGCCGTAACCCCAAATACCCAAGGTACGACCTTTGAGATTCATGCCAAGACCAAAATTTGCCGGCATGGCTGTTGTTTTTAAGCCTGATTGCTGCCAGCCGCCGTGCTTGAGCGTGGCGATGTATTGCGGCAAGCGACGCATGGCCGCCATGATGAGTGCCCAGGTCATTTCTGCAGGTGCCGTCGGTGAGCCTGTGCCGTCGGCAACGGCGATACCGTGCTCAGTGCAGGCATTCACGTCAATGTGAGAACCGACTTTGCCGGTTTGCACGATCAGCTTGAGTTTGGGCAGCTTTTCAATGAGCTGTCGGTTCAAGGGAGTGCGCTCGCGTATCAGCACAATGATGTCAGCATCTTTTAATCGCAAAGCGAGCTGCCCAACGCCTTTGACGGTGTTGGTATAAACCTTGGCATTGAAAGCATCTAGCTTGGGAGCGCAGGTGAGCTTGCGTACAGCATCTTGGTAGTCGTCTAGGATCACAATATTCATGCCAGTATTGTGCCTAAATCTTGGGGCGTTATTTGATTCGCCCTCAAGTTTACTTAATATTACGTAACTACTGTCTGAAGGAAATGACCAATCGCGATCATTCATATAGGTAAATAATTCAAATATCTATAGTTTGAGTTGTATCTCTGAAATGACTCATACAACTTAAATTTGTCTTTATGTAGGTTTATTTCCCAAACTTCGTTTTGGCAGCTGCGACGCAACTAGCTTTCGCATCATCCGCTAGGGCTGCACACTTTTGAGTGGCTACTTTGTAGTCAGCGTCTAGCTTGGTTTGGGCATCGTCAACTCTTGCCTCATTGATTTGCTTGCCCATTTTGATATCGGCCAGTGTTTTCGTATGGATGGCTTTTGCATCTGTTCTGCAAGTTGTTTTAGGAATGCCCGACAAGTCATCGCATTTTTCTTTTGCAATAGCATAGGTGGCATCTGCTCTGACGGTGGAAATTTTGACTTTGTCTGCTGGTTTTGCCGTATAGCTATAAGTCAACTCAGCTTTTGCAATTTTTTCCTTAGCATTGGCTTCTTCGTTACAAATGTCTTTGGCATTTCCTGCCAACTGTTTGCACATTGTTTTATCAGCCTTGTTTTCAGAGCTTATTCTCGATTTCGCTGCGTTGAAGTCTGCTTTGCTAATTGTTTGAGCTGTAGCTTGTGTGCTTATTAAGAGACTCGCCACTATTGCTGCTACAGCAACGAACGAAAATTTAACATATGTGCTCACAGTATTTTGATGTGATACTTTCATGGGAACCTCCAAAATTGCAAAATTGTTAGTGAAATCGTGATTGATGATGCAAGTATTGAAGGTGTCAAACAAAAGAAACAGAGGACAGCAACCACAAGTCATGTAGTTGTTGTCCTACAGAGCGAATAAGGTTACAAAATCAGGCTGCTAATCGGTCTAATTCAGCACAAACATCAGCCATACGACCAGAAATAACCATGCGACCAGCCATTTTGGGCGCATTAGCTGTTGCCGCAATCTGTGGGTTGCTGTCTTTGACGCGAATAATTCGCAATGGATAGACGTTGTTCGCTGCGGTTTGAGGCTTGGGCGCCGTTAAATTGGGTGAGGGCGTGGTCCAAATACCAAAGCCAGCTAAACATCCGGATATGACGTCGCTGAATAAATCGCCAGAACGAACCGATGGATGAACGGTTGATTTTTCGGAAGATTGATTGAATCCCATGTGAAACTCCTAAATAGTCAGAGGTAAAACATAGGCAGGATTGTTAAGAAATTGCTGCTGCAGGGTGATGTCAGCCCCACCCGCGATAAAAATCACGAGAAAACACGGTTAAATTCCATGCTGAGGCCACCATACGCCCGCCACCTGCTGCGGCAACGGGTGAATTGTTTACATCAAGAAGGTATTACGAATCAAGCCTACTGCTAGGCCTTCGATGGCAAACGGCTCTTCGGGGTCAACGGTGATGATTTTGAAGTCAGGGTTTTCTGGCAACAATTCGATCAAGTTTTGTGTTCGGCGGTAGCGTTTCACGGTGACTTCTTCACCCAAACGGGCAACAACGATTTGACCGTTGCGGGCGTCTTTGGCAGACTGCACTGCGAGCAAGTCGCCATCCATGATGCCGGCATCGCGCATGCTCATGCCTTTGACTTTGAGCAAATAGTCGGGTTTGTGGGCAAACATGCTGCTCTCAAAACTGTAGCTTTGTTCGACGTTTTCTTGGGCTAGGATGGGGTTACCTGCGGCTACACGACCAATCAACGGTAGTTGTAAAAGGCTAGATAAATTCGGATGGGGTAGCGAAAACTGTTCCTTGAACTGCTTTGAGCGTGAGGCGTTGATGGATTGCAACGAGTCACCTTTGAGGCGAATGCCGCGCGAGGTGCCGCTGACCAGCTCAATCGCACCTTTACGAGCCAAGGCTTTCAAATGCTCTTCAGAAGCGTTGGCAGACTTGAAACCAAACTCTGTGGCGATTTCAGCACGTGTTGGTGGCGAGCCCGTACGAGCGATGGAATTTTGAATCAGCTCTAAAATTTGCTGCTGACGCGCGGTTAGCTTGATGGTGAATTTATCGCTGAAACTTGGCATGTCGCTGGCCATATTCTTAGTTGTATTGCTCATCGTGGCTCCTAAAGTACAGTGAAGTTAAACTATATTTGCTGTTTGTTTGCACAGTAGCTGTATTTTTAACCAGTTTTTATGGCAATGCAAGCATTTTTTTGCAAAATTATCAAAATAAATAGCAAACTTGGTACAAAGCACGTAATAACTCCCTGCAAAATAACGAACATGGAAACTCAAAAGCACAAACAAATCATCGTTAAACAAATCGTTGTCTTGGGTACGGGCGGCACGATTGCGGGTAAATCCAGCTCAGCAACGGACAATGTCGATTATGTAGCTTCAGAAGTTGGCGTAGCGACACTTTTAGAGGCCATTCCTTCCCTGACGGACACTTTAGGAATTGCGGGTAAGGCTTCCTATGCTGGTTGCGAGTTGGTTTGCGAGCAAGTGGCGCAAGTTGACAGCAAAGACATGACTTTTGAAGTCTGGCAGCGCTTGCTGGAACGCTGCATGCACTGGCTCGCGCAGCCGCAAGTGCAGGGCATCGTCATCACGCATGGCACGGATACGTTGGAGGAAACCGCATTTTTCCTGCATAGTGTGTTGGAGGCTAAGAAACCTGTCGTTCTAACCTGCGCCATGCGTCCATCCACAGCAGTTGCGCCGGATGGTCCGCAGAATTTGTTGGATTCTTTGGCAGTTGCTTCAAGTGACCAGATCAAAGCGGTGGTTGCCGTGTGTGCCAGCACGATCCACAGCGCTGTTGATGTGCAAAAAGTGCATAACTACAGGCTGGACGCCTTCAGCTCAGGCGATGCAGGTGTTTTAGGCTATGTGAAAGAAGGAAAACTCGTTATTTATCGAAAATATGAGTCAAATATGCCTATAGCCGACGTAAATGTTGCCTATGTTGCTACTAATAATATAGCAAATTTGAATCAACTGCCACGAGTGGAAATCGTTTTAAACCACTCAGGAGCAACTGGGGACGGCGTGCAGGCGCTGCTGGCACAACGAACTGCGGCCACTGTAAATATATTACGTGGCATTGTGGTTGCCGCAACTGGCAATGGCACCATCAGTCAAGAGTTAGAGCGCGCCTTACAGGCCGCCGAAGCTGCTGGCGTCGTCGTTTGGCGCAGCTCGCGCTGTGCATTTGGCGCTTTGGTGGGCAAGGCGGATGCGCAGTTTGGCGATTCGGGTGGTTTGACACCCGTCAAGGCGCGGATTGCGTTGATGTTGCGTTTGGCTTTGAAGTAACCAGTTGTAGGCTATTCGTATTTAATTTACTATACTTCTGATAGCATTTTAGGCATTAATTACGCCGGCTACAGCGATTTTAA
>JAYWCQ010000152.1:0-18734 GCA_043780435.1 Polaromonas sp. | reverse complement strand
CTTCTCGTAGCGGGCTTTCTCCACGTTCAAAATCTTGCCGCGCAGGGGTAAAATCGCCTGGAACTTGCGATCACGGCCCTGTTTGGCCGAACCGCCGGCTGAGTCGCCCTCGACGATGTAGATCTCGCACAGTGCCGGGTCTTTTTCCTGGCAATCGGCCAGCTTGCCGGGCAGGCCCATGCCGTCCAGCACACCTTTGCGGCGTGTCATGTCGCGCGCCTTGCGGGCAGCTTCTCGGGCGCGAGCAGCCTCTATGATCTTACTAACGATGATCTTTGCGTCGGCCGGGCGCTCCTGCAGGTAATCGTGCAGCAGCTTGCTGACGATGTCTTCGACGGGGCCGCGCACTTCACTTGAAACCAACTTGTCCTTGGTTTGGCTGGAAAACTTCGGCTCGGGCACCTTGACCGACAACACGCAGCACAAACCTTCACGCATATCGTCGCCGGTTACTTCAACTTTTGCTTTTTTGGCAATTTCGCTGTCGTCGATATATTTGTTGATGACGCGTGTCATCGCGGCGCGCAGGCCTGTCAGGTGAGTACCGCCGTCGCGCTGTGGAATGTTATTGGTAAAGCAAAGCACCTGCTCGCTGTAGCCGCTGTTCCACTGCATGGCGACCTCAACACCGATGTTGGTGCCCTGGTCGCTCTGGCGGTCGCCCATGGCAGCAAACACATTGGGGTTGAGAACGGTCTTGCCTTTATTGATAAAGTCGACAAAGCCCTTCACACCACCAGCGCCGGCAAAGTCGTCTTCCTTGCCAGTGCGCTCGTCCTTCAAGCGGATCTTCACGCCGTTGTTCAAAAAGCTCAACTCGCGCAGACGCTTGCTCAAAATTTCGTAATGAAAATCCGAGTTGGTCTGGAAGATTTCAAGGTCAGGCAAAAAATGCACCTCTGTACCACGCTTGTCGGTGTCACCCAGCACCTTCATCGGTGAAACTTCAACCGGACCGTTGGCCGTGTTGACAGTTTCAACAATGCGGTTTTGTACAAATCCTTTTGAAAACTCCATGACATGAACTTTGCCGTCACGCCGAATCGTCAGGCGTAGCATCTTGCTGAGCGCGTTAACGCAGCTCACACCCACACCATGCAGGCCACCCGAAACCTTGTAGCTGTTCTGGTTAAACTTGCCGCCTGCATGCAGCTCGGTCAAAGCAATCTCAGCTGCTGAACGCTTGGGCTCATGCTTGTCATCCATCTTCACGCCGGTCGGAATACCCCGACCGTTGTCCGTGACGCTGATGGAATTGTCAGAATGGATGGTGACGACAATATCGTCGCAGTGGCCAGCAAGTGATTCGTCAATCGAGTTGTCAACGACTTCAAACACCAGGTGATGCAAGCCTGTGCCGTCAGACGTATCGCCGATATACATGCCCGGCCGTTTGCGCACAGCTTCAAGGCCTTCAAGGATCTGGATCGAACCCTCACCATAAGCTTCCGACGCACCGGCCTGATTGGTGTCGATCTTGGGCTGTTAGTTAGAGCTTGATTCGCCGGCGTCACCATTGTTGACGTTCACAAGTGCGTCGTTATTACGGATATCAGCTTTGTTTTCTTCAGTCATACCGGCTTCTTTTTCCAATCTACTTCCAGCGATGCCGGAAATCTTCAATCTCTTGAATGACCAAACCCGCTTTGAGTAGCGGGTTCGGGGTTTTCCTTTTATCTCACTTCACAGTCGCCTTGATCAAATTCGCATTGGCATTACGACGTATTTAAACGCCGCATCATCAGGAATGGTCAGCAGCGCAGAGCTGTTGGAATCTGCCAGTTCCATCTTCACCATGTCCTGGTCCATATTGGCCAGTGCGTCGATGAGATAGGTGACGTTAAAGCCGATTTCAATTGCCTCACCTGCGTAATCGATATCAAGCTCGTCGACGGCTTCTTCCTGCTCGGCATTATTGGATGCCACGCGCAAGGTGCCGGGCTCGATGTTCAGTCGCACGCCCTTGAACTTTTCGCTCGTCAAAATCGCGGTGCGCTGCAGGCTGGCCAACAGGGGTACGCGGCCAAGGGTAATGATGTTTTTGTGGTTCTTGGGGATAACACGGTTGTAGTCGGGGAACTTGCCTTCGACCAGCTTGGTCACAAATTCCATGCCCTCAAAGCTGAACTTGGCCTGATTGGCGGCGAACTGGAACTCGATTGCGCCTTCTTTGTCGCTCAGCAGACGCTGCATTTCGATGACGGTTTTGCGCGGCAGGATGACTTCTTGTTTCGGCACCTCCACATCCAGCGTCGCGGTCGCAAACGCCAAACGATGCCCGTCGGTGGCGACGATGCTGAGTTGTTTCCCTTCGGCGACGAACAAAATACCGTTGAGGTAGTAGCGGATGTCGTGCACCGCCATCGCAAAAGCGACCTGGCCGAGCAGATCTTTCAGCACCTTTTGCGGCACGCTGAAGGCGGGGCCGAGGTTGGCGGATTCTTGCACGAGGGGGAAGTCTTCCGCCGGCAAGGTTTGCAGCGTGAACTTGCTCTTGCCGCCTTTCAAAATCAACTTGGACGCGCTGGATTCTAAAGAGACCGATTGGTCGCCCGGCATGGTACGCAAGATGTCGATGACTTTGCGTGCGCCCACAGTGGTGGTGAAGTCGCCGGCGTCGCCGTCAAACTCGACACTGGTGCGGATTTGGATTTCCAGGTCGCTGGTGGTCAACTCAAGGCGATGGCCGATTTTGCGGATCAACACGTTGGCCAAAATCGGCAGCGTGTGACGCCGCTCGACGATGCCCGCGACGGATTGCAGCGCGGCGAGTACTTTGTCTTGGGTTGCCTTCAGAACGATCATGTTTGCCTCTTTAAAAATGTGCTTTTATTAGCGCTACGTCAATTTATGTCTAGCTTCTGCATTAGCCAGCTATTTTAACCTTTTGCTGCCTTGAAACCTCAACCTTTTAGCGTCTGTTCCAGCACGTGCAATTGCTGGTTCAATTCGCTCAAAAGCTGCCTTTCAGCCGTCATTTTTCGCACCGCATGCAACACCGTGGTGTGGTCGCGGCCGCCGAACAACTCACCGATTTCAGGCAGGCTTTTTTGCGTCAATTCTTTGGCCAAGTACATCGCAATCTGGCGCGGCCGCGCGATGCTGGCGGGACGCTTTTTGGAGTACATGTCGGCGATTTTGATTTTGTAATAGTCGGCGACGGTTTTTTGGATGTTTTCGACCGAAATCTGGCGGTTTTGAATCGACAGCAAATCGCGCAGGGCTTCACGCGCCAAGGCAATCGAGATTTCTTTTTGGTTGAAGCGGGAATAGGCCAGGATTTTGCGCAGCGCGCCTTCCAGTTCGCGCACGTTGGAGCGGACGTTTTTGGCGACGAAAAAAGCCACTTCTTCGGGCATTTCGGTACCTTCGGCCTTGGCCTTGTTGATCAAAATGGCGACCCGCATCTCTAGCTCGGGCGGCTCGATGGCGACCGTCAACCCTGAATCAAAGCGCGAGACCAGACGTTCGTGGATGTCGGCCAAACCTTTCGGATAGGTGTCGCTGGTCATGACCAAATGCGATTTGCGGGCTAGCAGCGCCTCAAACGCGTTGAAAAATTCTTCCTGCGTGCGCTCTTTGTTGGCGAAGAACTGCACATCGTCGATCAAGAGCAAATCCAGCGAGTGGTAGCGCTCTTTGAACTCGTCAAAAGTTTTGCGCTGGTAGGCTTTGACCACGTCGGTGACGAACTGCTCGGCGTGGATGTAGAGCACCTTGGCGGTCGGGCGGTCTTGCAACAGGCGGTTGCCGATGGCGTGCATCAAATGCGTTTTACCGAGGCCGACGCCGCCGTAGATGAAGAGCGGGTTGTACAGCTGGCCGGGCGTGCCGGAGACGTGCAGGGCGGCGGCGCGTGCCATGCGGTTGGCGGTGCCTTCGACCAGGGTGTCGAAGGTCAGAGCGGTGTTCAAACGCGGTTTGTTGCCCATGATGCCGTTGGCGGCGCTGGCACCGCTGTCCGCAACCATATCGATAGGCTCAGCGACGCTGCCGAACTCGGCGTTTTTCACGTCCATCGTGGTTCTAGGAGGCGCTTGGCGCTGCATCAAGGCCAGTTCCAAGGCAATCGGTTGGCCATACATTTTTTCAAGCAAGACGCTGATGCGGTTGGCGTATTGCGCGCGCACCCAGTCGAGCTTGAAACGGTTCGCGATGTAGATGGTGACTTTGGACAGGTCGTTGCTGCTTTGCACGACCAGGGGTTTGATCCAGGTGTTGAATTGCTGCTCAGGCAGTTCTTGTGCCAGCACGTCCATGCAGGCTTGCCACAGGCTTTGGCTGAGGGCTTGGTCGTCGTCTAAGGTAGAAAGAGGTGCGGAAGCTTGGTTGCCAGCGGGAGAGGAGGAGGAAGGGGTGCTGGCCGAGGTCATGTTGTTTTTTTGAAGGCGTTAAATGCGCGTAGAGTTTCTGTGGATATTTTTAGTTGAATTGCACGGTCAGTGTAACTTATCCCCTGATTATCCACAATAATTTATAAGAAAAAAGGACTGAAGGCAGTATGCCAACCAAAACGGTAACGCCAGCCAACGTTTTCTGCGAATGCGTTAAAATAGTAACATCTTAAGTGAAAGTAATACGATGTCAAACCACACCCCAACCACCCACGAGCAAACCACCGACCACTCAGAAGATGTGATCGAAGCCGTAGCGCACAAAATGTCTTACATGTTGCCGATTGCTGGCGCTATCCTCATTTTCTTGCTCGCGTTCATCGCGGTGAATGTTGCTTAAACCGCTTTCAAGCGGTTAGGAGCTAGAAAAAATGGCTACAGTCGGCGTATTCATTGTATAAACTGCTATTAAAAATATAGCAAATTTAAATTGAATCAAATCACGTTCGGATCGGCATGATGTGAACGCTTTGCGGTGGGATGTGAACATTCACCGTGCGTTGGGCTGTGTCACCCGCATTCTCTGGTTCTATTCCCAAACTTCTCACATGCGCGCTGGACAGCGTGAGCGTCAAACGCACATCGGCCAAAGCCGGCCAGCCCAGCGGTGCCAAGGTGCAAATGCTGGTTTCCCCGAGCGACAGAACTTCTAAAAATTGACAGCGCAAGATGTTGGGCGGCTGGCTTTGTTCACAAGCTGCGCTTGTGTTATCAGAAGTGATGTCTAAATGCTCCGCCGCCAGCACCCAGCTGATGTGTGCGCCATCGTCCAGCTTGTTTTTATCCAGCACGGTAAGCATGCAGCCCTGCCAATCCAGTTGCCCCCAGCCCGCTTGCTCTGCTTTGCTGGATTTGTAAAAGCGCCCCTGAAAATGGTTTTGGATGCCCACCAGTTCAGCCACCCGTGCGTTGCGTGGGCGGCTGAAGACTTGCTCTGGGGTGCCGCTTTGTAACGTTGTGCCCGCGTCCAAAATGACGACGCGGTCGGCCAGGCGACGCGCCTCAAACAAATCATGCGTGACCAAAACCATGGGTGTGGACACCGAATTGCGTAAGTTTGCCAGCTCGCGGTACAAGCGGGTGCGGCTGGGCGCATCGACGGCAGAAAAGGGCTCGTCCAACAGCAGCACCGCAGGGTTACGCGCCAATGCCCGCGCTAAGGCGACGCGCTGCTGCTGACCGCCTGAGAGCTGGCTGGGCAGGCGGTGCTCTAGACCGGCCAAGCCCAAACGTTGGATCAGCTCTGTTAATCGGTTATTTACATCATCAGCCGGCGTATGTGTTGTGGCTACAGCAATATTTTCAATAGCGGATAAATGTGGGAAGAGGGCATAATTTTGGAACACCAAGCCGACCTGGCGGTCTTGCGGCGACAGGTTGGTGTGTTGTTTTGAATCAACTGCTCGGTCAAACCAAACGCTATCACCCACGGTGATGCGGCCTTGCAGGCTGGGTGTTTTCAGCAAGCCTGCTATCGCCCGCAGCACGCTGGTTTTGCCGCTGCCGGACGGGCCGACCAGCGCCACCAGCTCGCCGGGCGCGCAGTCAAACTGCACCTTCAGGTGCATGGGTGCGCTGTTGCTGAGGGTAACCGTGAGCTTGTTGGTCATGCCGAAAATGTCATGGTGCAGAGCTTGGGATGGGTTTTTTGTGATGGCTCAACCTATCCGCCGCAAACACCAGTGCCAGCGCCAAGAGTGAAAAACACACCAAAGCCAAGGCCATGACGTGTGCGCCGCTGGCGTCAAAGGCTTGCACGCGGTCGTAAATGGCGATGGACAGGGTCTTGGTTTCGCCCGAAATCGCACCGCCCACCATCAGCACCACGCCAAACTCGCCCAGGGTGTGGGCGGCGGTGAGGGCCACACCCGCGAGCAGCCCCGGCCAAGCCAGCGGCAGCTCAATTTTCCAAAACGTGCGCCAAGTCGACAAGCCCGAGACCCAAGCCGCTTCGCGCAGGTTGTGCGGAATGCCGGCAAAAGCGCGCTGAATCGGTTGCACCATGAAGGGCAAATTGACCAACACACTGGCGAACAGCAGGCCTTCAAAGCTGAAAACCAGGTGCAGATTGAGGTGTTGCGCCAACCAAGCGCCCAAGGCCGAGTTTTGCCCGAACATGGTGAGCAGGTAAAAACCAATGACCGTGGGCGGCAGCAACAGCGGCAAGGTCACCAAAGCTTCAAGCAAAGGCTTGCCGCGCCAAGGGGTGGTGGCCAGCCAGCGCGCCAAGACGACACCCAACGGCAGCAAGAGCGCTGCGGTTAAAAATGCGAGTAGTAAAGAGATGCGTGCCGCTGGCCAATCCATCAGTGGATGATAAGGTAAATTACCGTTTGTTCAGCGCGAATGGGAGGGGGATACGGTTTTAGGATTTTCAACAGCAAGGGTATTTTTCACAGCAATGATTTGCGCCAAGATGGACACCGCAATTTCCGCCGGCGTTTTGGCGTTGATGCGGAGCCCGACCGGGCCGTGCAAGCGCGCGAGTTGCGCTGTCGTCATGTCGAAATGCTCGATCATGCGCTCTTTGCGCGTGGCCTGGTTGCTTCTGGAGCCGAGCGCGCCTACATAGAAAGCGTCGGACTGCAGGGCTTCCATCAGCGCCATGTCGTCTAATTTGGCATCGTGGGTGAGGGCGACGATGGCCGTGTGGGCGTCGGGCTGCATCTCGCGCACCACATCGTCGGGCATGCCGGCAACGCGGGTGGCGCCGATTTGGGCGGGATCAAACGCATATTCTTCGCGCGGGTCGCAGACCAAGACTTCAAAATCCAGCAACATCGCCATGCTGGCAAGGGCTTGGCTGAGCTGGCCGGCGCCTATCAGCAGCAAGCGCCATTTCGGGCCGAACAGGGTGGTTAAAGTCAAGCCATCAAACGTCATGGCTTGGTCGCGGGTGGCGTCGGCCAACGTCACCAAGCCTGTGGTTAAGTTCAGCGTGCGGGCGACCAGCTGGTGGGCGGTGGTGCGCGCCAAGATTTGCTCAATCCACGTCACCTCAAGCACCGGCTCTTGCACCAAACGCAGCGTGCCACCGCAGGGCAGGCCAAACCGGGCTGCTTCGTCTTTGGTCACGCCGTAGGCGATCATCGCTGGTTTTGCTATGCTATTAATAGCTGTATAGGCCAATAATATGCCGGCTAGAGGCATATTTGAGGGTGTTTTTGGTGTGTTTTGAGGTGGCTGCGCGGTTGGGTCAGTTGTGAAGGCCGCTTTCGTGCGCGCAATCAAATCGTCTTCAATACAACCGCCGGACACCGAGCCGCTGACCCTGCCGTCATCCCGCACCGCCAGCAAAGCGCCGGGTGGCCTGGGCGCGCTGCCCCAGGTTTCCACCACCGTGACCATGGTGACGGCATGGCCAGCGTGTCGCCACGCCAGCACATCGTTAAGCACCCGCAGATCTAAACTTTCCATGCCGTTCCCTGCTTTTCGTTCAAGCTTCTGGACTTAACGCCGATTTGATGGCGTCTGCCGTCATCGGCAGTTTACGCACGCGCTTGCCGGTGGCGGCAAACACCGCATTGGCGATGGCAGGAGAGATCAACGCGGTGGCTGGTTCGCCGATGCCACCTGGTTTTTCTGTGCTTTTCACCAAAATGATGTCGATGGCTGGCGATTCGTTCATACGCACAACGGGGTAGTTGTTGTAATTGGTCTCCTGAACGCGG
Source organism: Polaromonas sp. (assembly GCA_043780435.1). Taxonomy (GTDB): domain Bacteria; phylum Pseudomonadota; class Gammaproteobacteria; order Burkholderiales; family Burkholderiaceae_C; genus Aalborgiella. The sequence continues at coordinate 10,669 of JAYWCQ010000152.1, read as the reverse complement.
CCATTCTTCATGGTGATTTCTTGCATCAAACCAGCGCCCATACCGAAGATGATGCTGGATTGCAGCTGCGCTTCGACGGTGTCTGGGTTGACCATTTGGCCCAAATCGGCCGCAACCGTCACTTTATGCACCACGACTTCGCCATTTTTCATGGAGATTTCAGCCACTTGCGCCATGTAGGTGTCGTAGCCGTCCATCAAGGAGATGCCGAGGAAACGACCCGCTGCGCGTGGCTGGTTCCAGCCTGCTTTGTCGGCGGCGAGCTTGAGCACATTGGCAAAACGCGGCTTGTTTTTCAACAAAGCCATGCGGTAGGCGTATGGGTCTTTGCCAGCGGCTGTGGCCAGCTCGTCCATGAAGCTTTCATTGGCAAAGGCATTCATGTTGTGGCTGACGGCACGCCAGTAGCCGACGCGCATGCCGCTGTCGTGGATGATCAAATCGTGCTGCGCATTGGCGAACTCGTAGCCTGGCACAGCGGCTTCGGCCATGAAGGGGTCAAACGTGTCCTTCGGCAAGCCAAAGGCACGCTGCGTGACCGATTGTGAGCTGGCTTTGAAGTGCATGGCGATAGGTGTGCCAGCGGCGTCTAGGCCGGCGGTGATTTGGTTCACACCCAGTGGTCTGTAGTAGTCGTGCGTCATGTCGTCTTCACGGCTCCACAGCAGCTTGACGGGTTTGCCTACGGCTTTGGAGATTTCAGCAGCTTGGATGATGAAGTCCAGCTCGATGCGACGGCCGAAACCACCACCCAAGAAGGTGGTTCGCAAGTCAATGTCTTCGGGTTTGATGCCCAAAGCACCAGCGACTGCGCCTTGTGCGCCCTGCTGAAACTGGGTCGGCCCGATCAACAAGCATTTGCCACCGGCAAAGCTGGCGGTGAAGTTCATCGGCTCCAACGGCGCATGTGCTTGCATCGGGCTGATGTACTCAGCGGTGACGATTTTGACGGCGGTTTTCATGACTGCAGCCACATCGCCCACCGGTTTACCGATGGGTATCACTTTGCCGGAAGCGGCTGCGGCGCGGGTGCCTGCCAACACGGTGTTGTGGTCGATCTTCGTCCCAGCGCCTTCGTCCCACACCACGGTGACAGCTTTGCGGGCCTTTTGCGCTTGCCAGTAGCTGGTGGCGACGACGGCGACGCCGTCAGAAATCTTCACCACGTCGATCACGCCTGGCATGCCTTTTGCTTTTGAACCGTCAAAACTGACGACCTTGCCGCCGATGACCGGGCATTGCTCCAAGCTGGCGTAGACCATGCCCGGCAGTTTGACGTCGATACCAAACTCGGCCGTGCCGTTGGTTTTGGCCGGCGTGTCCAAGCGCTTGGTGCGTTTGCCGACGATGGTGAAATCTTTCGGGTCTTTGATCGCCACTTTTTCTGGCACCGGCAGTTTAGATGCGGCAGCCGCCAAGCTACCATAAGTCGCTTTTTTCCCACCCGCACCCAAAACCATGCCTTTTTCAGCACGCAGGGTAGAGCGGTCAACTTTCCATTTGTCGGCAGCTGCGCTGATCAACATTTCGCGCACTTGCGCGCCACCGATACGCAGTTTTTCCCAGCCGTCGCGCACAGACGTGGAGCCGCCGGTGATTTGCGCGCCCAGGAGTGCATTGACGTACACCGCTTGCGGGGGGGCAATGGCTACTTTGATTTGTTTGAGCTCTACATTCAGCTCTTCCGCGATCAACATCGGCATGGAGGTGTAGACACCTTGACCCATTTCTGAGCGCGCGGTGATGAGGGTGATGGTGTTGTCGTCCGAAATGTGCACCCACGCATTGGGTGTGTACAAGGTTCCGGCGGCCATGGCTTCGGTTTTGGTGCCTGGCAGGGCAAAACCCATGACCAAACCGCCGGTGGCGAGGGCGGCTGTTTTGAGGAAGCTGCGACGTGAGTCGGAGGCAACTGCCGTAGCGGTAGAAGCGTTGGCTGTGTGTTGTGTTGTCATGATGGTGCTCCTTATGCTGTACGCAGTGTTGCAGCAGCGTCTTTGATGGCTGCACGGATACGCGGGTAGGTGCCGCAGCGGCAGATGTTGCCACTCATGGCGGCATCAATGTCGGTGTCGCTCGGATTTTTGTTTTTAGACAGCAGTGCGGCAGCGCTCATCAGCTGGCCGGACTGGCAATAACCACATTGCGGCACATCGTGCTTGATCCAGGCTTTTTGCAAAGCGTGGTCGTTGTTTTTGGACAAACCTTCAATCGTGCCGACTTTTTTGCCAGCAACGGCAGACAGCGGCGTTTGGCAAGCGCGGATCGGTGCACCATTGAGGTGAACGGTGCAAGCGCCACAAAGAGCGGCGCCGCAACCAAATTTGGTGCCAATCATGCCTAACTCATCGCGTATGACCCACAACAGCGGGGTATCGGGTTCAGCGTTGGCGCTGACGGCTTTGCCGTTGATTTGAAAAGAAACTGCCATGATGGACTCTCCGTTTGCGGTTGGTTGTACGACATTGAACTGGTAATTGCTGTTGCAGCATACCGAACGGCGGATAGATTGTTACAAGGGTTAGCCCTAGCTTTTGATGTTCCGCTGCTAAATTTCTCAAAATGAAACAAGTGCGTCACCTAAGCGTCTCACTCAATGTCGGTTGCGGCAGATTTAAGGCATGAAATCAACCAATGACGGGTTTACGCGGGAGCCGGGTTTGCTGCAACTGCGCTCAGTTAAATCAGCTTACCGAGGTGCAGTGAAACGACGGTGCCTTTATCAGGACGTGAACGCAGCGAGACCTCGGCACCTATCAGCTCCGCGAGCTGCGTGACAATGGCAAGGCCAAGGCCAAACCCATCCGTCGTGCCTTTGTTCGATGGACTTTTATAAAATTCTTTGAAGACCAAACTTTGCTGGTCGGGTGTGATGCCTACACCGGTGTCCCACACCTGTATGCATACGCCCTGTTGGGTGTTGCGACAGGCGAGAAGCAAACCACCTTGGAGGGTGTATTTGATGCCATTGGAGACTAGATTTCCCAAAATGCGCTCTAATAAAACGGCATCTGTGAAGATGTTGCCGGCGATAGCTCGGGTACGCAACGTTAGCTCTTTGGCCGCTGCAATCGGTTGGTATTGCACGACCAGGCGTTCGACCAGCACTGGCAGGTTAACCGCAGTCAAATTGGTGCTGATTTGACCTTCGGTTAGCCGCGACATGTCAAACATAGAGTCAAACAAGCTGATCACGGCTTTGGTTGAGGCGGCTATTTTGGGGGCAATCTCGCGGGATACTGCGGGCTCTTCAACCAACCAACCGGCATACATATCAAGCGCCAAAACGGGCTGCCGCATATCGTGCACAGCACTGGCCAACATGCGATTTTTTGTGGCCACTGCCGTTAAAGCGATTTCGCGTTGCTCGGTCAGTGACGCGATGAGTTGCTTGTTTCTGTATTGAAGCCGTAGTCCTTCAACGTAAGTGGCGTTCATACGCTTGCCAACTCGAAACATCATGGTGACAAAGATGACGACCATCGTCAAAGACCACATATCCCGTATGTTTGGTTTAAAGTTTTGCGTGAACGCAATGTGCAAAAAAATGGCGCTGAGTAAACCAAGGCCGTAGGCCGCCACAAACTTGTTTAACAGATGGATACGGCTGGACAGGTTTGACACAGAAAACATGCCAAAAATCACAACAATGAGCAAGCAAAAAATAGCAATGTTGACCGAAGCCTGCTCATAGAAGATGTAGATAGAGATGCCCCAAATAAGCCCATTCAGTGGCGCCAACCGTGCATAACGTTTGAAGTAAAGCTCGCGTCTCTCGACCTGTTTGGGTTGATCGTTATGCACGTAACCGCGCAAAAACCAAAATCTGAAGGCGCTGAAGACGGTGTTTGCGATGAACCAAGCCAGCAAGATAGATTTTGAGCTTTCACCGTAGTAAAGCAACAACGCCATAAAAGTCATGGCGAAAAACATCAAAAGCTGAGTGTTGACCACACTTTCCATCACTTGCTTGATAGACTCAGACTTGACCCATTGCGCTTCCGTTAAGGCTGATTTCTTTTTGTCCAAGGATGAGGGTCGCGCCGCGTTCATCCCCTCAGTGTACAGACAAATACGTGACGGTTGCTTTACGTATTTGTCCCAATGAAACTACTACGCGAGGTGGACGCCCAATTTTTGAGGCGAGGCGGCAGAGCCTGCCAGAAGCGTTGTTTTCGCGCCAAACAGCACATCACCCGACAACTGACCACCTTCTTCAATAATAACTTTGCCATAGCGAATAGTGCCCGTGACTTTGCCTTGCGCGTAAATCACCAGCTTGTCGCGAACCGTCAAATTCCCATCAAATTTGCCGTGGATTTCGGCGATATCAATATCTGCAGAGCCTTTGAAAGCGCCGTTGGCCATGATTTGGATGACGCGCGAGTCCATGGTGGCCTCTACCGTACCTTCAACCACCAAGGTATCGCAATCGGTGATTTCAACGCCTTTGAGCTTGATGTTGGGGCCGACAATCAAGCGGCTACCACTTTCTGAGCCTGAAGCCGCTGAGGCTGCCGATGATGATGAAGTCGATGTTGCGGTAGTCGCATCGTTGCGTAGCCCTGTTTGCGTCAAATTGCTGACGGGCTCGGTTCTCGGCGTTCCATTGAGGTTGCGCCCACTGTTTGGGGGGTAGGGTGCTGGTGCGGTTGCTGCGGGCTCGGGCTCGCGTTTGCCGAAAAAGGGAGATGCTAGTGCCATGGGAGGTTCCTTTTAATCATCTACACATATAGACGAGGTCATCCTAAGTGGCATCACCCGAGCAAATGCACAGCGATGTAAGCGAGGTAACAAACATGGTGCAATCACCTAAATTGATAGCATGCCGTTACTTGTTTTACACAACTATTTTTTAGGCCGGGCTTTTAATTCATCCGCAAGCTTGTTGGACGAGTAATGTGGGCCGTCAAATAAATAGACGGGCAAACCAAGGTAGACGGACAATTGCGCATTGAGCCCATCCAAGGTGGCGCTGCAAAAACCACCCTCTGGGTTTTGGCGAAAAGCCTCCGCGATGACTTTCAGACGTGAGCTACATGAAACGCCCTGTGCCTGCTGGTGTTGTCACTTCTCGAGTGCAAATTAGGGCGAAGTTCATGGCTGAGATCGGTTGGTTTCAAATCCACCACGATGACGACTTCACCACCAAATTTCCCCACACCCAACGACTGCATCAGTGTTTGCTCCTGATCTTCAGATGCAAGGCGCAAGAAGCAAATAGCTTGCTTGGTGCCTTCGTGCTTTGCCGTCAGGATCACCAACTTTTCGACCGGTCCAAAATGACTGCATAGACCATGCAATGCAGGTGTTAATGTTTCAGCGTCGCCGTATTGCTGCAGTTCTCGCAACGCATGCAATGGCGTGGAGCTTGATGTATTCATTATTTCCCCTCAAAGTTTTTATGCAATTTTCTTGAATTCGAAGGCGCTAGTTTCTTGCCAAGACTGGTTTGCATCAATACCAAGAATGTGGTGGCCCGGTTTGGCGGCGGGCGGATTTTTTTTTGTTGAATTAAGCGGGCGATTGAGAGTGAAATAGCTCACACTTGTGATGCTATCGAACGCTTAAAAAATGAGATTTGAAAGGTGGTACCAACCTGTAATAAGTGTAAAAACTTGTAAAACTTGGATTACTTGCTAAACAATGAAGTCGCCGTATGATGGGCGTGTTCTTCCGCTATTGTGAGAATGCTCTTGTGAATAAGATCAGCCCACTTGTTGACCCAGCCGACATGCAACCCCTGCACAAATTTGCATCTGTGCAGGGCGACTTATTGCCGCTTGCGATGCGGTTATCCACCACCTTGGCCAGTATCAGTGAAGCCTTTGTCACCTTAGATACTGCTGGTTGCTTTACCTATCTCAATCATGAGAGTGAGCGCTTACTTCAGAAATCTGCGAATGAATTAATGGGGAAAACAATCTGGTTGGAATTTGGCGAATCTGTTCGTGAGCTAATCAAATCAAAACTTGAACAAGCTTTGACGATCAATCATCGCGTCGAGTTTGAGGTTTTTTTTATCACGATCAGTAAGTGGCTTGAGGTGAGAATACATCCCTTTGAAGAAGGCTTCGCCGTTTACTTTCGCGATATCAGTGTACGTAAGGCGAGCGAAGAAAAAATCCACCATCTGGCTTTTTATGACACCTTGACCGACTTGCCGAATCGCCAATTGTTACTTGAGCGGCTTGAGCGGGCACTGTTAGATGGTGAAATAACACAGCAGTTTGGTGCATTGATGTTTATTGATTTGGACGATTTCAAAATCCTCAATGACACCTTGGGGCACCTCAAAGGCGACTTGTTGTTGCAAAAGGTCGCGTTACGCTTAAGAAGCTGCGTGCGCCAACACGACACCGTGGCGCGTTTAGGTGGCGATGAGTTTGTGGTTTTTATAGAAAGCCTGGGTCTACAGCCTGAGGCGGCCTTAAGCAAGGCGCAAGCCGTTGCCAACAAGATGCTAGGTGTCTTGCGTGAACCCTATGACTTGGCAGGTTTCGAGCACCACAGCACCTGCAGCATTGGGGTGACCTCATTTGGCGGCCTAGCATGCAGTGTTAGCGATTTGCTCAAAGAGGCTGATTTAGCGATGTATCAGTCAAAAAGTTTAGGTCGCAACACGGTGTGTTTTTTTGACCCCACTATGCAGGCCATTGCTACCGCTAACGCAACGCTGACGGCGGATCTTCGTACGGCCTTGCAACAGCAACAGTTTGTCGTTTTTTACCAGCCGCAGTTTGACCGCTCGCGGCGGATGGTGTCTGTTGAGGCATTGTTGCGTTGGCCGCACCCGCAGCGCGGGATGGTGAGCCCTTCAGAATTCATCCCTGCGGCCGAGGAAACAGGATTGATTTTGCCATTGGGTCTGTGGGTCTTGATACAAGCCTGTGAGCAGCTTGCGGCTTGGGCACAGCGACCAGAAACAGCGCAATTGAGTATCGCGGTGAACGTCAGTGCACGACAATTTAATCACCCAGACTTTGTGGACAGCGTGGTGGTCGCCATTCAAAGTAGCGGCTGCCGTGCAGACTGCCTGAAAATCGAGCTGACCGAGAGCCTGCTGGCCGATAACATGGACAGCGCCATTGCCAAAATGAACACCCTGAAAGCCTTGGGCGTGACGCTGGCTTTGGACGATTTTGGCATGGGATATTCTTCATTGTCTTACTTGCACCGCCTACCGTTGACACAACTGAAAATCGACAAAAGCTTTGTCGCGGACGTGTGCAACAGCCCGAACGCAGCGGCTATTTCTCAAGCCATCATCGTCATGGCGCAAAGCGTGGGCTTGGCCGTGATGGCGGAAGGGGTAGAAACCGAGGCGCAGTGGCGTTTTTTGGCGGACCTCGGTTGCGGTTATTTTCAGGGCTACTTGTTATGCCCACCGCTGCCGTTGGATGAGTTGAACAGCTTTTTGCGCAACCACTTGGTCAGCGGTGCTTTAAGCCAATAACTGTACATTCCCACCTGCCGCCGTGGTGTTGACCGTCAGTGTCTGCTCCGCGCAAAAGCGGTACAAATAGTGCGGCCCGCCGGCTTTGGGGCCGGTGCCGCTCAAACCTTCGCCACCAAAGGGCTGCACCCCCACCACCGCGCCAATCATGTTGCGGTTGATGTAGATGTTGCCGACGTGCGCGGCTCGGGCTAAAGCTTGGGCTCGGGAGTCGATGCGGGTTTGGATGCCCAACGTCAGCCCATAGCCCAGGGCGTTGATCTGCTCGATGACTTCAGCCGGGTCGCCGCCCCAACGTACCACATGCAGCACCGGGCCGAAGATCTCGGCACCGATGTCGCAGATGGCGTTCAACTCGAAAGCGGCAGGAGGAATGACATTTGCTATATTATTTGTAGCTGACGAGGAAGTAAATACGCCGACTAAATGTGAGTTTAAGAGTGGTCTTGATGCCTTTTCCAGGCGTTTCAGGTGGTTTTGGATGTTGTCATAGGCTTCACGGTCGATCACCGGACCGACGTCGGTGGCCAGATCGGCTGTATCGCCCACACGCAGCTCTTTCGCTGCGCCTTGGATCATCTCAATCACGCCATCGGCAATTGACTCGTGCACGCACAACAACCGCAGTGCCGAGCAGCGCTGGCCGGCGGAGCGGAAGGCGCTTTGCACCACGGCGTCGGCCACCTGCTCGGGCAGGGCGGTGCTGTCGACTAGCATGGCGTTGATACCGCCGGTTTCGGCGATGAGGGGTACGATGGGGCCATCTTTCGCTGCTAAGGCGCGGTTGATGATTTTGGCGACCTGCGTCGAGCCGGTGAACACCACGCCTGCCACACCGGTTGCGGCGACCAGTGCCGCGCCCACCGTCTCACCCGCGCCGTGCAGCAGCTGCAGCGCCCCTGCAGGCACGCCCGCGCCATGCAGCAGCGCCACCATGGCCTGCGCCACGCCCGGTGTCTGCTCCGCCGGTTTGGCCAGGACGGTGTTGCCGGTGGCGAGGGCTGCGGCGACTTGCCCCGCAAAAATCGCCAGCGGGAAGTTCCACGGGCTGATGCAGACCCACGGGCCGCGCGCGATCAGGCGCAACTCGTTGGTTTCTCCCGTCGGACCGGGCAGGGCGATAGGTGCCATAACGCGCTCGGCTTCATCCGCGTAGTAGCGCAAAAAATCCACCGCTTCGCGCACCTCAGACACCGCATCGCCCCAGGTTTTGAAGGCTTCCTTGACCAGCAGGGCGCAGAAGGTGGGCAACTGGGTGTCCAGAGTGTCCGCTACGGTTCGCAGAATGGTAGCGCGGTCGGACACGGTTGTTTTGCTCCAGGCTTTGTAGCTGGCTAGACTTGTTTTTAGGGCTTCAGGGATGGTTGCGACGGCGTATTCAGTCACGGCGGGCACAGCCGTAGCTTCATACGCAGCCAACAGTGGTGCGCGCATGGTTTCTACCGACAAATCGAGGCCAGTGCTATTTTTGCGAGCGGTGGCAGAGGTGCCAAACAACTGCGGTGGCAGGGCAAAGGCGCTGTGTGGTTCTAACCGCAGCGGTGAAATCAGCAACTCGGCCATCCCTACCGATTCGTCCGTCAGTTGATGCACAAACGACGAGTTCGCTCCGTTTTCCAGCAGGCGACGTACCAGATAAGCCAGCAAGTCGCGGTGCGCGCCCACGGGGGCGTAGACGCGGCAACGGATAAGCGGGTTTTTTAGCACCTCGCGATACACGCCTTCACCCATGCCATGCAGACGCTGCAACTCGAACGGCGCGCCTGTCTTCGCTGCCATTTGTAGGATGGCGGCAATCGTCGCGGCGTTGTGGGTGGCAAACTGCGGGTAGATCGCATCGGGGGCGTCCAGCAGGGCTTTGGCGCAGGCCAAATACGACACATCGGTGTGGTGTTTGTGGGTGAAGACGGGGTAGTGCGGCAGGCCGAGTTCCTGCGCGCGTTTGATCTCGCTGTCCCAGTACGCGCCTTTGACCAGACGGCACATGAGTTTGAGCTTGTATTTTTGGGCGAGCGTGGCAATGTGATCGATCAACTCCAAAGCACGGGTTTGGTAGGCCTGCATCGCCAGACCAAAGCCTTCCCACTGCGGGAAATGCGCTGCGACTTGCGCTGCTAGCGCTTCGAACACGTCGAGTGACAGTTCCAGCCGATCCACTTCTTCGGCGTCAATCGTCAGGTTGATGTTCGCGTTCGCTGCCAGCTCGCAGAGTCCCCAGACGCGCGGCACCAGCTCGGCCATGACGCGGCTGTGCTGCGCATCTTCGTAGCGTGGGTGCAAAGCGCTCAGTTTGATGGAAATCCCATCATTTTTAGCCGTATTTTGGCCTCTATTTTGAGGTGTAGCCGTTGTATTAATTGCCTGAGTTGCTATTGAAATAATAGCATTTTTGTAGCTGGCCAAGTAACTCAAAGCATCCGCATCGGTGCGTGCGCCTTCGCCCAGCATGTCGTAGCTGAATCGCAAGTTGGGGATTTTCTTGCGGGTCGAGTCCGCCACCTTCATCGCCTCACCAATGGTTTGGCCGAGGACGAACTGGTGACCGAGCAACTGCACGGCACGCAGCGTGGCAGCGACCACGGTTTTCGCGCCCAGCTTGGTCATCAGATTCGGGGATTCGGTTTTGCTGGTGCTTGAATCGGGTAAAAACTTCTTGGACAGGGCAATCGCGGCGCTAGAAAGCCTTGTCAAAGCTGAATCCTGCGCGCCGTCAAAATCCGCCCGCCCCAGTTGGTCGGCCGTCAGGGCGATGGCGGTTTCAGCATCGGGGACGCGCAGCAGCGCTTCGGCCAAGCGCATCAAAGCCAAGCCTTCGGCGCTCGAGATCGGGTATTCCTTCAGCAGACTTTCCATCGCCCAAAACGGTGGCGGGTTGTCGCGCACGGCTTGCACCCAGGGGGCGGCGGCTTTGGCGGCGCTGGCCCAGTCGAGGGTGTTGGCCAGCGTGTTGAGGCGCTGGGCGACGATGGTGGCTTCTGGGCGGTAGGGGTTGGGTAGGCGCATGGTGCATCTCGATTTGATGAAATTGATAGCGAAGTATTGACTAAATACGCTAGCTTGTTAACTGGAATGAGACAGTTATAAGCGGCATTCACGCTCTAGTAAACCTGAGAATTGTCAGCAGCAAATAGACTTGTCCGGTTTTCTAACAAATAGGTTGTCCGCTTTTATTCTTACTGAATTGATTGTAAATTGAGAGCTAAACAGTGAAGG
>JAYWCQ010000151.1:0-5556 GCA_043780435.1 Polaromonas sp. | reverse complement strand
GCCGCTTGTACGCTGAACGTGAATGACGATGCGGTGGGCATCAAGTCCATCGAACACGCCATCATCGACCGCGCTTGGTCTGAAGGCTGGGTCACACCCGTTGTGGCGAAGCACAAAACGGGCAAAAAAGTGGCCGTCATCGGCTCTGGCCCTGCTGGCATGGCAGCCGCGCAGCAGTTGGCGCGTGCCGGCCATGATGTGACTTTGTTTGAGAAAAACGACCGCGTTGGCGGTTTGCTGCGCTACGGTATTCCCGACTTCAAGATGGAAAAGTTACACATCGACCGCCGCGTGGAGCAAATGCAGGCGGAAGGCGTCAAGTTTCGCTTGGGCGTCATGGTTGGTGAACTTCCAAAAGATAGCAAAGTTATCAACTGGGCGAAAGAAACCATCACACCAGCGCAGTTGAATAAAGATTTTGATGCTGTGATACTCACTGGCGGCGCAGAGCAATCGCGCGATTTGCCGGTGCCAGGTCGTGAATTGAGTGGTATCCATTTTGCGATGGAGTTTTTGCCTTTACAAAACAAGGTCAATGCAGGGGATAAGGTCAAAGACCAACTCCGCGCCGATGGTAAAAATGTCATCGTCATTGGCGGTGGTGATACAGGCTCTGACTGCGTGGGCACCAGCAACCGCCATGGCGCAGTCAGCGTCACCCAGTTTGAAGTCATGCCACAGCCACCGGTTGAAGAAAACCGACCCATGACCTGGCCCAACTGGCCGATCAAGTTGCGCACCAGCTCCAGCCATGACGAAGGTTGTGAACGCGAGTTTGCGATTTCGACCAAAGAATTTATCGGCGGAACTGGGAAAGATGCGGGCAAAGTCACTGGCTTGAAGACCGTTCGTGTTGAGTGGAAAAACGGCAAAATGGTCGAAGTGGCTGGCTCAGAGCAAACCTTGAAAGCCGATTTGGTGCTCTTGGCCATGGGTTTTGTTTCACCAGTTGCATCCATCTTGGACGCGTTTGGCATCGACAAAGACGCGCGCGGCAACGCCAAAGCAGGTACCGATTTCATCGGCGGCTATGAAACCAACGTGCCTAAAGTCTTTGTCGCTGGCGACATGCGCCGTGGCCAAAGCTTGGTGGTGTGGGCGATTCGTGAAGGCCGCCAAGCTGCACGCTCAGTCGATGAGTTTTTGATGGGTTTCAGTGATTTACCCCGATAAGTTTTTAAGGGTCTACTCGTAAATATATTCATGTTTGCGTAATCCCTTATGATGTAAAGGCCAGACACCCTCTGGCCTTTTTTATTTATGACCACATCAAACTCTGAATCACTCGTTGAATTGCGTAACCTGACCTTCGGTTACGGTGAGCGCGTCATTTTGGACAATATTTCATTGTCCGTGCCACGCGGTAAAGTGACGGCGTTGATGGGCGCTTCCGGCGGCGGTAAAACAACGATTTTGCGGCTGATTGGCGGGCAAAACAAGGCTCAGCAAGGGCAATTGCTGTTTGATGGCCAAGATGTCACGCCCATGAATCAAACGCAAATCTATGCCGCGCGCCGCCGTATGGGAATGTTGTTTCAGTTTGGTGCTTTGTTTGCGGACTTGTCAGTTTTCGAAAACGTGGCATTCCCTTTGCGAGAGCACACAGATTTGCCCGATGCTTTGATTCGCGATATCGTATTGATGAAGCTCAATGCTGTTGGTTTACGCGGTGCGCGCGATTTGATGCCGAGTGAGGTTTCAGGTGGTATGGCACGGCGTATCGCGTTAGCTCGTGCGATTGCGTTAGACCCAGAGTTGGTGATGTATGACGAGCCGTTCTCAGGCTTAGACCCGATTTCTCTAGGCACTGCAGCGCGTTTGATTCGCCAATTGAACGACTCTATGGGGTTGACCAGTATTTTTGTATCGCATGAACTGGAACAGACCTTTGCGATAGCAGACCATGTGATCATTCTGGCCAATGGCAAAATTGCGACGCAGGGGACACCTGATCAAGTGCGGCAAAGCACGGATCCGCTGGTGTATCAATACGTGAATGCCCAGCCCGATGGCCCCGTTCGTTTTCATTACCCTGGCCCAACAGTGGCTGACGACTTTGGTAATGTCGCCAAGTCAGGAGCAACACGATGAGCTGGTTCAAACCGAGTGATATTGGGTTTTCTGCCCGTAAGCAACTGGCTGATATAGGTCTGGGTGCCAAGTTGTTCCTGCGCTTGTTGACCACCTTGGGTGGTAGCCTGAAGCGTTTTGGGCTGATTCGCGACCAGATCCATTTTTTGGGCAACTATTCGCTTGTCATCATTGCAGTTTCTGGCTTGTTTGTAGGCTTTGTATTGGGTTTACAGGGCTATTACACCTTGCAGCGCTACGGCTCTACGGAAGCTTTAGGTTTGCTCGTTACGCTTAGTTTGGTTCGAGAACTTGGCCCTGTGGTGACGGCTTTGTTGTTTGCTGGGCGGGCAGGTTCATCGTTGACGGCAGAAATTGGCTTAATGAAGGCGGGTGAGCAAATCAGCGTGCTGGAGATGATGGCGGTTGACCCGATTCAGCGCATTTTGGCACCTCGGTTTTGGGCTGGCGTCATCACCATGCCGCTTTTGGCTGCCGTGTTTAGCGCTATGGGTGTCATTGGTGGCTGGGTCGTTGGGGTATTGATGATTGGTATCGACTCTGGTTCGTTTTGGAGTCAAATTCAAGGCGGCGTTGATGTTTGGAAAGACGTGGGCAATGGCGTGATTAAAAGTCTCGTGTTTGGACTCGCCGTGACGTTTGTCTCACTTTTGCAAGGTTTTGAAGCGCAACCAACACCCGAGGGCGTGTCCCGAGCGACGACCAGAACTGTTGTTGTCGCCTCGTTAGCCGTGCTGGGTTTGGATTTCATGTTAACGGCCATGATGTTTAGTATTTAACGTGCAAAAAATAAGCACAAGAATTGAATGAAGAAAAAAGTGAAGGAAAAAACAAATGCAGCGCTCTAAAAACGATATCTGGGTGGGGATGTTTGTGTTGCTAGGTGCAGCGGCATTGCTGTTTTTAGCCTTGCAGTCAGCCAATTTGTTGAGTTTAAGCTTCCAACAAACCTACAAAGTAACGGCAAAATTTGACAATATTGGCGGCCTCAAACCCAAAGCAGCACTCAAGAGTGCAGGCGTGGTGGTGGGGCGTGTGGAGTCCATTACATTTGATGACAAATCATTTCAAGCACGTGTCACACTGGCAATTGAGAGCCGTTATGCTTTTCCAAAAGACAGTTCTTTGAAGATATTGACGTCTGGTTTGTTGGGTGAGCAATACCTCGGCATAGAGCCAGGCGCTGACGAGAAGATGCTGGCGAATAACGATAAAGTGTCTTCAACACAATCTGCTGTTGTTCTGGAAAATCTGATCAGTCAGTTTTTGTACAGCAAGGCGGCGGAAGGAAAATCGACCGAAGATGCGACTGCGAAAAAATAGACCTTTCAACCTAATTTACGGATAGGATTCAACTTGAAATTTAGTTTGAAATTGAATTTATTTGCTATAAAAAAATTAGCAGTACAGGCATATATCATGTCGGCTACAGTCATTTTGTGCCTATTTTTGTCGGGGTGTGCCTCAGTTTCTTCTAAAAATCCTGTTGATCCGTGGGAGTCGTGGAACAGAAGTGTCTTTAACTTCAACGACAGTTTGGATACTGGCATCGTCAAACCCGTTGCGACGGCCTACACAAACTTTGTCCCGACATTTGTGCGTACTGGCGTGCATAATTTTTTCAGTAATTTGACTGGAGTTTGGACGGTTGTCAATAGCACGTTACAACTTAAGCCTCAAGCGGCTTTGGAATCATTTTTCCGGTTGACCATCAATTCCACATTGGGGCTGGGTGGTTTGATTGATGTTGCCAGTGATATGAATCTTGAGCATCGTATTGCAGATTTTGGACAAACCTTGGGACATTACGGTGTGCCTCCAGGGCCCTATTTGGTACTCCCGCTTTTAGGCTCCTCTACTTTGCGTGACAGTTTGGCTTCTACGCTCATTTCTCGGGGGGATTTGGTTTGGCAGCTCAATAGCGTTGCTGCCCGCAATAGCTTGTATGCCTTGCGTTTATTAGACACGCGGGCTAATTTATTGCGTTCAACTTCTGTTTTGGAAGGCGTAGCCTTAGACAAATACACCTTCACCAGAGATATATATCTGCAGGTTCGCAGAAATGATATCTTGGACGGTAAGGAGCCACCCGAAGACCCCACAGAAATACCAGAATTCAAAGAAAATGCGCCAGCCCTGAATGCGCCCAAGCCTAAAGTCGACCATGAAAAGAAATCAGAGTTGCAACCGGAGGAGCCGTCGGTAGAACTACCAGTCGTTGTTGCTGAGCCGGTATCTACGCAATTTCCTGCTCAATTACCTGCGCAATCAACCGAAATTAAGCCTGACAGAAGCCCTGTCGCTTCCGCAAGTGCCATACTAGACGTCAATTAAGCGCTGTTGTCACCCATTTCAGTTTTTCAAACGTTATGAGCGCATGCTCAACCCTTTTGCTTGAAAGTTAAACTATGAACCGTGCTTTGAACCGTCGCCTCTTGGTGAAATTGTGGGTTAGCTTGCTCGGACTGTGCTTGCTGGCTACAACTGTGCCTGTTTTAGCGGCCGACATGGCAGCAGATGCCTTTGTAAAGCAGTTGTCTGACGAGGTGGTTGATACCATCAAAGGCGACAAATCCCTTCAGGCGGGCAATATGACCAAGCTCAATGCTTTGGTGGACGCCAAAGTGATGCCACACGTGAACTTTCGCCGCATCACCGCTTCGGCTGTTGGTCCGGGTTGGACAAAAGCGACACCTGAACAGCAAAAACAACTGCAAGAAGAATTCAAAATCTTGCTGCTGCGTACTTATGCGGGCGCGCTGTCACAAATCACCGATCAAACGATCACTGTGAAACCTTTGCGTGCTAGCCCTGAAGATACGGAAATTGTGGTTCGTACCGAAGTACGCGGCAAAGGCGAGCCCATCCAGTTGGATTACCGTTTGGAAAAGACGCCAGGCGTCGGCTCTGGCTGGAAAATTTATAACCTCAACGTCATGGGTGTCTGGTTGATGGAAACCTTCCGCAGCCAGTTTGCACAAGAAATCAACGCCAAAGGTGTCGATGGCCTGATTGCAACTTTGAAAGCACGCAACCAAGCGATGGCTGGTAAATAATCAGAAGATCACATGACTACGCTTGCCTTGCCCTCACTGCTAATCCATGACCAAGCCACAGCTTGCGCGAAAAGTCTCGGTTTAGACATCCGAGCAGAGAAGGGGGAGGCCGTGTTTGTCGATGCGTCTGCACTTGAGAAGTTTGACTCATCGGCACTTGCGGTGTTGCTGCAGTGCCGGCGTGATGCTGTTGCTTCGGGCAAAAGCTTTGCAGTAACCGGCCTGCCACGGCAACTGCGCGAATTGGCGGATTTATATGGCATCAGTGAATTGCTCGAAAGTCACTGAAGAAGGCGCTTAGTCGCTTAGGGTGTCAGCAGCAAATAGACTTGTCCGGTTTTCTAACAAATAGGTTGTCCGCTTTTATTCTTACTGAATTGATTGTAAATTGAGAGCTAAACAGTGAAGG
>JAYWCQ010000150.1:0-13738 GCA_043780435.1 Polaromonas sp. | reverse complement strand
AGACAGCATCCGCAGGGCACTGTAAAACGAAGATGAGCCGCGAAGCGTGCGAGTCGGAGTGCAGCCAATACCCCGCCCCTTGGGGCGGGGAAATTTATTTATCAAATTGCTCTCAATGATTTCTATCTTCGCAACCTTCTCTGCGTAACCGGATGTGGTGGTGCACCCTCTGAATCTGACATTAAGACAGCAGTGGAGAAACAGGTGAAAGCAGAAAAGGATGCCATGGAGCAGATTGCTGGCGCGACTGGGATGAATATGTTTAAAGGTATGACTCCCGAGATTAAGAGCGTCCACAAAATCGGATGCAAAGAGGACGGTGAAAAGGCATACAAATGCGATGTCGAGCTTGAAGTTACCCAAGGCAATAAGACTGGGAAAAATGCTGCTGCAATTCGATTTTTAAAGGGCAGTGACGGCTGGATCGCACAGAAATAGGTCAACTTTCATAGGATCGACTAAATTATTGGTCAGAGGCTGACGTTCTACTCTCCCGTCGTCTCTGGATTGTCAGCGGGTGCTACAGAGGCCGAAATCGTCGCCATATTGCTGTCGTAAAGAACTACCGCCCCAGTGGTCGGTATAGGGCCAGAATTTTGGATAGCCCATCAGCTACTTGCAGTCTGCTGGCACCAGCGACAAATCATTGATGTAGCGATTCTGGAAGGACCTCAGTTAACTGCTAGGGACATTAGATATGGTTCACTGATTGTGTTGCTCTTTGGCGTTCAGAAGCGCCCATTGATCCCATGGCTCTTGGGTATGCAGGGCTTCCCAGAGATTTTTTGAGCGCTTGGCGATGGTTTCACCCATGTGCAGAAAATGTGCCATGACGGGAAACATCACGTATTCAATGATCGCCAATGGACCCTGCAGAAAGACGTAATACCCCAAGTAAAAAACGCCGACACCAAGTACCAAATAAACGATCGCATGAATGACTGGCAACAGCATTTGAACAATTGATTTTCTCTTTGCCCCAAACCAGGGTCCACCCAAGATCAACATAAATGGGCTGCACAAAATCATGAAGAACTTGACACTGTTTCCAGCATCGGAGGCAGCTTGTGGTTCCAACTCGCTTGACAATGCCCTAGCCGACAGATGTTCTTTGTAACGGTTCCATGGCACCATCACCGATGCAGTCAGCAACAGACTCAGGAAGATGAAGATGTTTGCAGATGAGTGCCAGAGTTCATGCCACTCAAAGTCGCCGTTTTCTCGGTATTTTCCTTGAAATGAGATTAGGTTATCCAAGGCCATGGCGTGAACATGTACGCCAGGCAATCTGCCATGGAGAGGTGAAAACAGGTTGTCACCAATCGATTTCAGATCAACGCCAATCAGGACCACTTTGCCGTTCAATTCTTTGTCAAGTTGATCAGCTGTAAACCCAAAATTCTTCAACGCCCTGACTGGAATCACTTGGTTGTAGGGGCAAAGCGGCAGCATGGAGAGGTTGGCAATTTGACGGAACAACACAGCGCCAGGTATCACCTCCCACCAATTCCAGATATCCCGACACACGGGTGTCAGACTGCCTTGCTGGTTTCGAACTACCATGGTCGCTGCATTGGTTGGTGCAGCTTTGGTAGCCCAAATAAGGGCCAGAGGCACCTCTGTCTTAACCGGGCAAGTACTCTTGTAAAGTCTGCAATACATACTCATGGCCACTGAGTCTGGTAACACTGTGTTGTCTTTGGCTTCGTCTGCATGGCGTGGCCGTAGTGGGTAGGCCCACTGCGACTGGTCCAGTGTGTCTGGGGTTACATTGGGTCGCACAGCGATCACGCAAGGAACGCCAGAAGGCGTTCGCGCCGCAAATAGTTGCCGCTCGGTATTTGAGCTTAGTGACTCAAGTGCAAACGTCGCCAAAAAAAACGGGATGCCCGCGTCGGTGGCTCGGCAGGCAGCTCCAATCAGGCTCTCCACTTCTCTCTTGGGTTTGTCATCCAAAAAGAGAACATCCAAGAATATGGCTTTCGGCTTTCTTTTGACAACGCCGTCCAATAGGCGTTGGTAATAATCCAATGGCACCGGCCAGTTCAATCCGTATTCTTTCAGGTCTGTATCGTCAAGCGTCATGACCGTAATAGCCCGCTGGCCAGCATCCGAATAATTCAATGACAACAAGGGCGCGTAAATGCGGGTAGTCGCTCTTTTGATGACTTCTTCAATCAGAAGCTTGTTCGATAACCAGGCCAGAAAAAGACCAACCAAAAGGGTCATGAACACGACGTACAGATGCCACCGCCAGGTTGGTCGCTCAGAGGTGAGTCGCAGGTTTGGAGGCATGTTGTTTATTTAGCGGCCGCCAAACACTGGTCACGTTTGTCGGCCTGCTTCAATGCACATTCGGTCACAACCGAGTTCATGTTTTGGGTTAAACCGTTGCGCTTGTAAAGTGCAATTAATCTTGGATAGGCCGAGGGTGCGCCAGAGAACCTCTGAAATGCGTCCTGACCTACCTTAGCGATCGCCTCTGTATTGCCCTGGTCCTTGTAGTATGTGGCTGCAGAGTCATAGACCGACCAAACCGAGTTATTAGATTGCAGGCTCTTGGCCAGATACGCTTCAGCTTCCTTGCGGCGGCCCAGACCCCTGAGCGTCTCAAACATCAGTTGATTGGGCAATGCGTGTCCCGAGATTTGCGATTTGGCTCCAACCAAGGGCTTCAATATGGCTTCCCCATCAGCGTAGTTTTGTTTATTGACAAAACTACGCGCCTCAAACACTTTGCTGTAGTCGGCCAAAACCAATTTCACATCCGGCTTGTTCCGAGCCTGCTCGAACGGTTTGATGGTTATTACGACTTGTGGCACTTTTTCGTTATATGCCTTGATGTAGTAAGCATCAATGTCGCCCAAGCGCTTGTCTCCTCCTTCATGGCTGGAGGAAAGTTGTTCTTTGATGTCATTGAACGCAAAGCCAAGACCCTGTTTGAGGGATTCGTCAAACTTGCCGTTGCCGATCAAGGCTTGCATGGACGCTTGCTGCGTCTGGAGCATCGCAGCTTTTTTCTGATCCTGATCCGCATCCCACTTGGCCACCGCTTCCAGCCACGGGATAAAGCCATCTTGGTAGCTGTAGCCCGCCTTGACCATCAAGTCCATTCCCAGTCGGTCTGCCTCAGCTTCTTGTCGACGGCCCCAGGCGGGGCTTAGTGCAATGTCAGTGACACTGATCATTAACTCCATTTGCTGCAGTATTTTCTTCTGGTCTGGTGACAGGGCGTTGCTTGCGGCACCGCCAGTTAACTTGTCAATGGCGTTGCGGAAACCCATCCCTAGTCCGGCCAGGGTTGAGATTTGCTTTTGCACCCGGCTAAACGCATTGGAGTCGTGGTGCCTTAAAAGCACGTGCGACAACTCGTGCGCCAACAAGGCAGCCAGCTGGTCTTCATTCTTTAATTCGCGAACGTAGCCGCTGGAAATATAGATATTGCCGTCTGCGGTGGAACCAGCGTCCATCTGGTCGTTGGCAACCACAATCACTTGACCAGGCACCTTCTCGATTGTGCTGACAGCCTTGAGCCTTTCCAGCACGCCATTAGCGTAAGTCGTAAAACTCGGCACAGACAGCACGCCGCGAGTGATACGGCTTTCATCAATGTCTTTCTGTTCTCCGATGGCTTCGTTCGATATTTGATACGTGCCACGGGCAAGGTCTAAGATTTGCTGCTTGTCACGGCTGCCGGTGACAACCTGGTTGATGCTGTTCCCCAGGTTGTTAAAGAAACCACCAATGCCGCCGCTTGACTCGGTCGCGCGAGCGGGCGCAGTTTCAGTGGCCTGCGGAACACTATCCATTGAGCTTTCAGCGTTAGCCGTAGAAAACCACAGAGGAAACAAAAAAACCGCTGCAGCCATGATGGCTTGGTGCGCGTTACGGCGATGGGAGAAAGATGCGACAGACATGCGTGTACCCCTAGCGACCGGTCTACGGACGAAATCTCTGCGAAATTGCTTTACTTACAGCCTGAATTTGCGCCGCGGATTCCAGCCGTCACCAAGTTGGCGTTAGCTTGGTCTACGGTGAGGCATGAAACCGCCAAGGACTCCGGCGGAATTCGAACTTGCTTGCGATCGAGCCAGACATCTTGGTTCGCAACTTTGACGTGAACGAACCCAGTCTCAGAGATTTCAAAGATTTTTAGCGGGAAGGTGATGTCCCTCACATTTAGCAGCGAGGGTTCGCTTTTGCCGTCAGCGTCAGCGTAAGCATTCAACACGGCCCGTGTTCCCATGGCGGAGGTGACCATACCCTGTCCTTGGGCGCCGATGGCCGCAGCCATCAACAACCCAAACGTCATTTTTTTAAAATTCCGCATTGTGTCCCCTGCAATTGTTTGTTTTGTTGCACTTTGGTGCAAATTATGCAACATCTTTTTTGATAAAGCAACATCTATTCTGACACTGACACAACTAACGATACAGTATTTTCCAAATCAGGTATGAGCCTGAGCGCAGAGTAATTCAGTCGAGGGTATCAACTGCGACCAAAAAGGAGAATCCAAATGGAGATTAGAAATCCTGGCCATCACAGCAGCACAGGCCAGCTGCCGCTCAAGCGCGTCCTAGCGATTTTTTTTTGCGGCGTGCTTTACATTCGTAGCAAGTGTGGCTTGGACTCCATTGTGGGCGCAACCTTTTCCGAATAAGCCTATGCGCATTATCCTGCCAGTCAACTCGGGTAACCCGGGAGATCTACGCGCACGGCAAATCGCCGCGAAGTTTCCTGAAGTCTTTGGTCAAAGTTTGATTGTTGACAATTCGGCTGATGGAAACAGCTTCATTGCTGCCGAAGCAGTTGCACGCGCACCGGCCGACGGCTACACGCTATTGATGGGTAATGCCACCACGCATTCGATTAACCCGTGGGCTTATCAAAAAATGCCTTACCGCGACGTGGAGGATTTCGCGCCCGTTACGTTGATCAGTGCCGGCCCCTTGATCCTGGCGGTCACTGCTGCGTAGCCCGTGCGCACCATCAGTGAGCTGATCAAACTGGCCAAAGCAAAGCCTGGCGAACTTAAGTACGGTACTATTGGGTCACGTAGTAGCGCGGGTGTAGCTATGGAGCAGATCAAGCGCGCGACCGGCGTAAACGTCGTTGGTGTGCCCTACAAAGCACCGGGTGCTGACTTGATGGATGCCATCGCGGGCACAATCTCAATCACTTTCAACTTTTGGTCAATTCTGGAGCCACAAGTGAAGGCTGGAAAGCTTAGAGTGCTCGCTGTGGCTGGCCCGTCACGTATTGCGGCGGTACCAGATTTGCCCACTTTCGCTGAATCAGGCATCGCTGGCGTTGATGCCTATGGCTGGCAAGGACTCTTCGTTCCCGCCGGCACGCCTCGTGACGTGATTGATCGCTTGCAAAAGGGTGTCGCGCAGATCCTCCATGCGCCCGAGTTACGGGATGAACTGATGAGGACTGGCGCCATTGTTGGTGGCAACAGCCCGGAGGAATTTTCTGCATTCGTGCGTGCCGACAAAGCGCGGATGGGCAAGGCGTTCGCCGATATGGGGATGACCGCCGAATAACCTGCCTTAATACGCATGGCACTTACTTTGGTTCTGTTGCAGTAAGCAGAAACGACAATCCAGCGCCCATGCTTGATTTCCGCAAACGTTGCACGCTCCAGATGGCCAGCAAGTCCGGTATCAGGGTAAGCATGCCCAGGGGGCCGGGTACAAGCGCAGCAGAACCGGAAATCCCGGCGGCTTTTGTTGATGCATTGTGCATCAACTCAAGTGAGCGGGCATGAGGATCATCCGCAATCACTTCGGCTGATGTCGGCACCAACATCACAAGCTTCATCAGTCCCTCGGTGAGTGTGCCAATCGCAGCCGACGGCGTTGCTGCAATATTCGATAGGTGCCTGGCCAGGGTCATTCGACCTCCATGAAAGGGAACAAATTTTACAAGGCACCCACGTTTGGCAATGTTGATGATTCTCTGAAAGAAGATGAACAACCGCTGTACGCATTATCCCAGGCCCCTGTGACAACGCGAGCTTTGATTCACAAACTCAAGCACCAAAAACACGTTCTTCACAGGGCAAGCCAGCCAGCGTCCGGTAAGCCGCAGGCTGGCCTTGCTGTACCATCTCAATGGTTTCTTCAGAGTTGGGTAAGCTAACCCGGACGATGGGGGAGCAATGCGCCTCCCACTGCGCCCATATCCAGCTACTAAGGGGCAGGTGACTATTATCCCCGTGACGAATTTTAGTATCAATGTAACTTGAGGAATCACGACCGCTTCAGCATGCTGAAGGATGTTGAAGTAGATCAACTATTGAAGTCTGTGAGGGGTGGCGCGAAGCTTATGCGGTGGCGTTTGCAGCACTTAATTGCACAAGCGTTGGTGCTGCATTTACTTCGCTCTGAATACACTTATGACGAGTTTCTGGATGAACTCTACTCCGAGCAAAGTGTGCATGGCATGAGCCGGGATGAAGCCTTCAACAATTTTGTTGATGATTGCAAAACCGTACTGCAACAAGAAAGGCTCTTGCAACAACTTAAGCCGAAGGATGCAAGCGATACAAGAAAGGTCAAAATCTGAGCATCATGTACGTGATACACATCGCGGTGTAAATCACCGGGTGTTCCGGCAATTTCTGATCATTTTTGTCCGAATTTCTGGTGATAACCTATCAAGAAATATGGCGGCTCATGCAGCGGGTAAGCGACTACTTCCGAGCCAGAAGCCGACTTCCATAGGCGTTAGCTGAAGGGCTGCTTCAGGCACAAAGCGGTTGCTAATTTTACGCTCTGGACCGGCTGGTTTCGGAACAAACCGGTCCTCGCGACTCTTAAATTCAGCGCCTGTTAGCCGTCCTTCGCTGGTTTCCGCAGTTGATGTCTTATTTACCGCTTAGGCATTCGAGCAGCTTCGCACTGGAAGCTGAAATATGGCTGTGAAAACGGGTCAAGTCCAGTCTGCACGGGTAACAGCGTGATTGTCAGCAGCAATGTTCAGAACATTCACCACTAGTCGTTGCAGGACTGGTTTTCACTATCTGCAAGTCAAAGGCCAGGCAACTTACACCAGCGCTGATAACGCGCCCACCAGCGCGGCAATATTGTTAACTTGCAGCTTGCTGTAAATCGTTTGAATCTGGTTGCGTACCGTGGCGGGTGCCTTGCCCAGTTCAAGGGCCACCTGCTTGTAAGTAAATCCTTTTGCGACCAGCAGGGCAATTTCTTTTTCGCGCTCGGTCAGGGTGTCTGCCAGGGTTTGGCCGCGCAATTTCAGAAAGATCAAACCGTGCTCGGTGTGGCAGCGCACCACCAGTTTTTGCCAAATAAAGACAGCCTTATTCAGCGGCAACTGCGCCACCAAGCCAGGCGGCAAACGCGTGCTGTTGGTGAAGTCCTCACCCGCTGCTTCGCTCATGAGCGCCACAAACTGGTCATCGTGGCCATGAATAAAGCCTTTCGAATCGACAATCGCCGTCGCGCTCACACCCCACCCGCCAGCAGCCCTGCCCAACTGCAAAGTTCGGTTCAAAGCCAGTGCCTGTTTCAAATGGGGTGCAAACACCCGCAGTTGACTAACATCCGTCGGACTGAATAGCGCGTCTGCCTGTGCCCTGTAGAGCGTCACCCAGTGAAGCAGCGACGAGCAGCTGTTGGCGACCGGTTTGAGTTCTGTCGTTATTAAAAAATTCGGCTGCTCGTGCCGCAGCATGAAGTCCCGGATCGGGTGCTGCTCAGGAGCAGAAAAAAAGCTGCAGGTGTGAAACGCCATCGTGGCTTCGGGCTTGTCAAACATCCGGCTTGACGCTGTATCAAGATGTTTAACCTCTTCATACTCCGCCACCATATCTGGCGTTTTGTTGTGCAGATGAAAAGTATGGATATCAATGGCTTCCGCACCAGTGGTAGCCGCTCCCCAGATCGCCGCATCGAACGGTAACGCCGGCTTGAGCAACGCCAGAGCGGCGTCCTGAAACTGCGCCATCGGCTGTTCATGCGAGAGGGCATACAGCCGTATAAGCAGTTCGTTGGTATCGCTGGACGGTTTGTATCTCATGCGTTATTGCGTTTCGATGATGCATCTGCACTATTGATAACGCTTGTTATTTTATGTAACCTAGCAGGAAGGTACCTATAAACAGTCATTAAAGCTTGTTTACAACTTATTTACAACCAAAGTGAATTGAGAATGTGATGAAACTAGCTAATTTTCGAGCTAACCTTATAGCCCTCTCTTTAGTCGGCAACATTTTTGTTAGTAGCTGCAGCATGCATCCCTATGTCCTTACATCGGACTTGCAAACTAGTTTGCCGACGATTACAGCAACGACACCACAGTTCGCCGGTGATCTTCAACAAGCAATCCATGATGTTGATGCGCAGCGAAGTGCTTACTACGATAAGCTACAAAACCGCACTAAACAGCGTAATTATTTGAATGGCGCACTGATAGGTCTGAGCGCCGCAGATTTGTACAATGGCGTCACCTCCACAGTGGGTGCCAGCAACCGTGCTGTAATTAATTTTGGCGCCGTTGCTGGAGGTGCCTACGCACTAGGCACCCGCTCAGACAGCCCAAATACTGATCTTGCCAGCCCTTCGACCGTATCAGCAAGCCTTCGCAACACAAGCCATGCCTTCAGAGACATCAAACCACTGGACGTAGAGCCCGCTGGAACGCAAAAAGAGGAAAACGATAAGTCACTCGACGAGACGCCCAAGCCACCCGTCACTTCAAAAGTAGCAGACAAGTCAGTCGCCCCAACCACATCAAGTTCCACCATGAGCACCACCGCCACAACCGAGTCGATCAACATCTCACCAGAGGATTCACTCAGCGAAGCGGTTGCCTTGTACAGGCTTGCTTCTTCCAGGGATCTCATCACTTCAAAGGTGTTGTTCACCCTCAACACCGACCCCGAAAAGGAAGACTCGGCAGCGTATGTCGTCCCCAATTTCAAAAACAGAACGTGCACGGCTTATGTATCGCCGAAGGCCCTTGTGGCCGCTGGTCTGATGGAAAGGAACGCATTTCGGTTCACGGTGTTCCACGAGTTGGCGCATTGTGATCTGTATATGTCACCCGCAACGATCAACATGCTTCCTGGGGCGTCAGCCAAAGCCAATCTCTTGCTGTCCGACCTGGTTCAAATTGAATACCTCCATGCAAGTGCCTCTAAGCGTCTCAATGGCTACAACATCTACCAGAAGACGTATGCCGACATCAAGGCCGTTGCGATTCTTCGCGCCCTCGGTGCCAATGATGAAGCTGTATCGTTCGTCGCTCGATTTCGCCAGAAAAACGTTGCTGTCATGGATACGCATGACACGCATGCCGCAGTCGTTAAAGCATCGCAGCACAAATGGAATGGGAGACATTCCAATGAGATTGACGCAGAGGTGCGCGAAATGGCCGATGCCGCACTGGTGGACACTTTCCTTGAGAAAGTATTCAAAGTAAGTTCAGGGCACTTCGTCGCCAGCGATCTATTAAAAGGTGCCATGCGCGAGCCCATGAGCAACCTTTACTTCAAATACAGTGAATTCAGCCATCGCCAGTTCATTCAGACCCGACTTGACGAGGTCAAGCTGTCGAAAAACCCGGTTTGGGTTGAATTTTCAAAGTTGGTGAGCCGTCACCAGTCCGAAGAAGGAGTGCTTGTTGCTTATTTTGCCGAACGGTACGACGTCAGTGCAGATGACATGGGGTCATTGGACCTCCAGATTGCACGGGAGCTTGAAAAGGTCTTGCGTCAAGAAAATTCAATTCAACCGGTGGCCTTGAGCCGTTTTTAGACAGCCCTCCGCCTGTCCCACGTCCCAAGGCTCAAGTCAGCTACCCCATCATAGAGCACCAGCCGCGAATATCCAACGCTGGAAACCTTCCCTATTCTTAACATTATCTGTATTCTGAAATATTTCCTAAGTTACGAAGCCAGTCCTATAAGAATCTTAAGTTTCTTCATGGTGCGAGTTAGTTCACTTCTCAGGGTCACATTGTCGGTTGAATACAAGCCATGTTTGAATGCATTTTTGTTGCCCTTGGGTGCACCTGGGCTGTTGCCACCGTGCATCCGGCACCGCAGTTTTCCCTTGACTGCAGGCGCCTCGCAGGGTTTTCCCGAGCGTGTTTTCGCACCACAGCGCTTTACGTCGGCCAGTTGCATGGGGTTATTCCCGTGTTTCATTTCTCCCCCCCCCCCCCCCCCGGCGAGGAAGGCATCCCCCCGGACTGCAGAGAGCCCGCCACCACCGTCTGGCCGCCATTGACGGTGACATGCTGGACCTTGACCGTCTGATTGCCACCGGTTTTGATGCGATGCAGGGTCTGCATTCCCTGCTGATAGACGGGCATCATCCGTGCACTGGCATTGAGCAGGCGCGCCATTTCCACAGTGTCACGCTGTTGCATGGCCTGATCAATGACTTTGAAAGCCGTCTGGTGCGCCAAAGCCAATTGATGCGCCAGCATTTTTTCCAGACTGTTGTCGCAATTGGCGGATTGGGCCGCATCAACGCCCAGTGCCAGTACATCAGTCCTGCCAAGCGTGAGCAAATCAGTGCGATCCATGCTGGCTTGGATGGTAGCGACATCCGGACTGGCCAGCGTGTCGCGCATCGCATAGCCACCATTCTCATCGGGACGTTCTGATTCGCTCGGGACGACTTCACCGACGCAGATGCTGGGAATTGTGCACAGTTCACTCGCTTGCTGGACGGCGACATCACTGAACGTGGCTGCGATTTGAAAATCAATTGCATCCAAGGAATGGCCTGAAGCCTCCAGGGCAGCGGCTATTTTCATATTCTGGCGGCCCTCTTGCTGCAACTTGCTGAGTTCTTTCATGCGCTTGTTCACCTTCTTCTCCTTATTTTGAATCGACCACCAACAAACTTGAGCCTGAAATGTGCAAACACATGGCCTGCTCGATGGCTGTTCGTATTGGCTTTATTTCTCATACGCGCTCCAAAGTGCGGCACCCACACCGCAACGCAAGCCGAGGCGACTGCCGCGACCTGCGGCGATACAAACATGACAACCAAAGTGATGGGAATGGTAGGCAGTTGCCAGCTCTTTCCAGGCAAGTGATTCGATTTGCAGATCATTGGCCGGTGTTTGCGAAAACCAACGCACCAAAGCAGCTTTGTGTTGGCGCAATGGTTCGATCAACGGCTTCACAGCACTGGTGAGACCCGTGTATTTTATTTTTCCGTCAACTAGGCTCAGCGTTACGCCTGCAGTCTGCGCACGTTGGATTAATTCAGCAGCGCTCATAGTTCACCCTCGCAGAGTGCATCGGTTTCAGCATCAAAACATTCAATGACACTTTCTATATGTTTGGGGACAGAAACCGATGTAACCGACATAACCGATTTCACATGCCAGCGTTCGGCCGATGTAGTCCCGCTCGCTTTCTCGAAACGCATACCGTCCACAATGCGCCCTTGATGCCTTGCAATCCAACGGCCAAAGCACATGCGGTTGATCTCGCCGCGCTCTTCTGCAATTTCCCTTAAAGCTTCGCGCAGTTCCTCACTGGCCGCGAATCCGCCGCATTTATCCACTGCCTCGCGGATCATGGCCGGTGAATTGCCAAACACGTCGCGCCATGCGTGCAGCAAGCGGCCCAAAGTTTCACGGTCTGGGTCTTGGGCTAATTGCTCAAATACGCGTGCAGCAGGGTCGGGCAATCCCAGCCACAGCAGTGGTTGACGAATCCAAGCGCTCCATTGGCCATGGCTGGCAAGTGGTTTGCATGGTGTAGTTGGTTGACCGGCGACAATCCAAGCACGAATGACTGTCAGGGCCAGCGACACATAACGCGCACGGTCGGCGCGCACGGTGGCGGTTTTGCTCACGCCTAAGATGCGGCCGGTCAAGTGCTCCTCGGTCAAAGCGCTGCAAAGCGATTTATAGGGGATCAGGTCAGTAGTCAAATTGTCAAAGACGATTGTTCCTGGTGCGGCCAGCAGGGTAGCTAACAAGAGTTTTTGACATTCTTCGTCATTGTAAGGGAAGGCCACAGCAGACGGATTTGTAGGACTGGCAAACGTCGCTATGATGCCGCTCAGGTAGCTTTTGCCCGATGCGATTTGCGGCGCTTTAATATGAAACATCGGGGCGGTGGGCAGACTAGGGCGAATGGCCGCCGTCAAAATGCTAGCAAGTGCCGCGGTCTCGTCGTGTTCATTGCTGAATTCAAACTCTGTCAGCAATCCGCGCAACTCTTGCAATGCGTAAATAGTCTGTCGCTGTGTCGGTATTTCGGGGATGTTGAACTGTCGCGTGTCAAAGACGCCAAACAAGCCGGTCAACGCATCAAACCCAGCTTCACGGACAATTGAGCCATCAGAACGTAAATGCGGCTGGCGCGCAATGCCTGCAAGGGCTTGAAGGTGGCTGTATGCCTCCGAGTCAAACAGAACTGCGACGTGCTTTGCGGGTGGGTCGATCACCACGTCGGTATCACGGTGAGAGTCAAAGCGCGTCCAGATAGCGCAGCCAGACAATGCGCGCAGCAGGGCAGGTTGCGACATGGGTCGGATGGTCGTTTCCTTGCTTTCGGGATCAGTGGTAATCGAAACGATCAGGCCGCCGCGCTGGTAATAACGCTTGGTCGCAGCAAGTTCACGCTCTGCAGCATCGGCAATGCGTCCGATTTCGCCTGCTTCTGCTTTGATGGTCGGTTTGTGTTTGGCGGCTGTAAATGTGATGCTCAGGTATTTCAGCAGGGCTGTGATGCGGTAGATTTCTCCGTGTCCGTGCTGGCACTTGTAGCCACCGATAGCGTAGAGGTCGTTAGGCTCAAAATAGGCGCTGCCATGATCCACATGGTCGGTGTGCTCAAGCACCCAAGGGCAGGTAATATCGTGCTTGCCTCCTCCCAAAGGCGATTTGTATAGGCCGCGCGTTTTGAGTGCGCTGATTACCTCATTTTCAGCAGGCCGCGGGGTATAAATGCCGTCCTCCGAATGACGATCAATCGCCGTTGGTTGGCTTTTTTGTGTGGCTTTTTGCGGTGGTGCAAGCTGCAAGCGCTCCTTGATTTCCTCGACTGTGTAACGGCGCTCAGGATGCCATTCGATCAGTTTGCACTGAAAAGTTGGATCTGTTTTGCCATTGCTGGCGAAAGGCAAGCGGCCGTAACGTGTCGTCGGTGACTTCGCGCCGGGGTCACACAATCCAGCTTCGACCATGCTCTGATTCAAAGCTTTGATGCTGGCGAAGTCTGTCACCGGCTCAATGAACAGATAACCGGCTTGATGGTTGCCCTCGCTGGTTTCGATCACATAGGACGGTGGGCAGTCGTCAAGGCGTTCTAGTGGCAGGGCTTTTGTTCCCAAGTCGTCCAACATCACGCCATAGACGGCTGCACAGTCCTTTTCGCGGCGGTGGTAGCTGTCATCGGCCGGTTTGTATACCGCCAAGCTAAAATACTTGTTCAGCGCCGGATCATCGGTGTTGACTTTTTCAGCACAATAAGCTTCACCTCCCCAAGCCTTGCGGTCTTTTGGTTTTCCTGCAAAACCGAGCACGAAAGGGCGGTTAGGCTCGGTCAAACCAATATAAATAGCGCTCAGGAATTCGCCGTTGCTGGCTGGAAAATAGGTTACATCGGTTAAATCGGTTTCCGTCCGCTGGTTTGACGAACGTGTCAGCAGCAAATAGACTTGTCCGGTTTTCTAACAAATAGGTTGTCCGCTTTTATTCTTACTGAATTGATTGTAAATTGAGAGCTAAACAGTGAAGG
>JAYWCQ010000149.1:0-11855 GCA_043780435.1 Polaromonas sp. | reverse complement strand
TGCATGTACTCACGCATGATCCCGCCGTGAGGCGTTGCCGCCTCTTCAGCACCGGTCACGCGCCCGGAATCATCGGTCACGCGCGACCGGAATACTCATTCAGACTCTGGTGTTGTCCTGCGGAGAGTCTCAGTGATGATGTTGCGGTCAGAAATCAAGGTACCGAATAAGCGAGTCGCTACACGAGCAACCGTGGCATTACGCTCCATCTCAGTGCCTTCGGTCGCCATCGTTGCAGAGGTTCCGATACAAATGAGCTTGTCGGCAAGCGCTTCCCGGACGCGTCTCACCAGCAACGCAACATCCGCCCCTTGGCGTCCACGGTAGGTATGAAGTTCATCAAGCACAAGAAAACGCAACCCCCGAGCGTTGGCCACGACTTGCTGATCAATCGCGTTTTGACGGGTCAGCAATAGCTCCAACATCATGAAGTTAGTCAGCAGGATATCTGGCGGATTGGCCTTCATGGCTTCACGCTCTTCAGTGTCTTCCTGGCCAGTAAACCGACCAAATGTCACAGCACGAGCGGCGGGGTCAGCTCCAAGGAACTTTTTGAGCTCCTCCAACTGACTATTTGCCAGCGCATTCATGGGGTAGACGACGATGGCTCGGGTGCGGGAAGTCGGGTCAGCTGCCTTGGCCTTGATGCAGGCATCCACGATTGGGATGAAATAGGCGAGCGATTTGCCAGAACCAGTACCAGTGGTGAGCACGTAGCTCTCCCCAGAGGCTGCCAAGCTGATTGCCTCAGCCTGGTGTTTGTGTAGGGGCAAGGAGTGACCAGCGGATGAATCGCTCTTACCAAAGCGAAAAATATCCGCACACAGGGGATGCAGATGCCCAGCCTGCACAAAGGCCTCGACGGTACCCCCCTCTTTGAAGTTGGGGTTGACCTGGATTAGCGGCTCTGGCCAGAACTTTTGGGAGTCGTATTCGGCATCCACAAAGTTGCGGATGTCATCTGCTTTGATGCGTGTGAAACTGCGGGTGAAATCTGAATACTCATTAACCAGGTGTCGACGAAATTCAAAAACGTCCAAAATGACTCCCCATATTGCTTTCGGGCACAGTATGCCAGCCCTCAGGCGTGAAGCATCAGACTGATTAAGGGGGAAATTGGCTTGGGCCAGATTTGGTTACTGGTTGACCTCTTCATCCGTGTAGACCCCAGTTATGGACCGCACAGACGATCTTTTCGGAAATCCGGCATTTCTGTCATGGCTGCCAGGCGAAACCCTGTTCAGCCTGGTTAGTCGTCACCATTACTTCTGGGGCCATGCACTTTCGGCCCGTACATGTGAGCAGTTCTTTGGGCATACGCGTGCTGGCTCCCAGCACGATCTGCCTAGCCGCCTCGCCCATTTCGTGAGTCGTACTAACCAATGCTTTGGCGACGTTGAAACTATCGCAAAAAATCACACGCTCCTGGCTTACTACGCCGCCTTTATCTCGCCCGAAGAGTTGAATAACGCCATCGCTTGCATGGCTGGCGATAGTGTTGTGCATCTCAAGCTTCGGCTGGGCATTCTTACCAGTCGATTCAGAGCCAACCACCCGCTCAAATCCTGCGAGGCCTGCATGAAAGAAGATCGGTCCGCTTTTGGCTGGGCGTATTGGCGCATGGAGCATCAGTACCCGGGCGTGTGGATATGCCAGAAGCATGGTCTGCAGCTTTTGGAGTCTGATCTGAAGGCGACCGGCGTCGAACGGTTTCAGTGGCATCTTCCCGCTGCGGGGCACTTCCGCCAATGGCCGGCAGACCCACTAAAAGCCATGCTTGACGGGCACACGGCTTTGCACAGTCTGTCGCGCCAAGTGATCGATCTGACGGCCAACGCACCAAACCGTAGCATCCAGACATCCCGCTTGCATGAGGTCTACCGGGCCGAGCTCGTGCGTCGCGAATGGGTGACCCGGGGCGGAAGCTTTCGGATGCCGGTTATTGCGGCGAGTTTCGTGGATCACGTCAAACACCTTAGAACCGTACCGGAGTTGGAGGCACTGCCGACAACGGCCGACGAAGCCGCAATCCAGCTGGGCCGCCTGTTGCGCCCACCGCGCAGTGGGACACATCCCTTGCGGCACATGGTGCTGATCAACTGGCTTTATGGATCTGCCGAAGCGTTTTGGCAGGCCCAGGCCTCGGCGCTCACTCCCCCTGTTGCATTGCCGACGACGATTTTTTCGGCTGACCAGAAATCCAACAACAGCAACAACGATCCGCGACGTGAGCAGCTGATCGGTTTGCTGACAGTGAAAAAACAGTCCGCGCGAATGGCGGCAGCGGCTATTGGCATTGATGTTGGGACTGCAATGTCTTGGGCGGCGCAGGCCGGGCTGTCAATTTCCCGGCGCCCGAAAAAGCTGGTTGCTGAACTTCGCCAGCGGACCATCGCCGAACTCCAAAAGGGCATCGACAAGGCGGTGGTCGCCGCCAACGCGCAGGTCTCCGTCGTCACCATTACCAAATTGCTGTTGAGCGAAGTGGGATTGCATGCTTCATGGCGCCAAGCACGAGAGCACCGAGCGCGGGCCAAGGCTAGGGAAATTTGGGTTCACCATCTGCAAACTCACCCTGGAGTTGGCACCAAATTTCTACGAGCCCTCGAACCGGCGCCCTATGCGTGGTTGTATCGAAACGACCGTACATGGCTGGACAGCCACAAGCCGGACCAGCAGGCCTTACCTGCGAGGTCAGGTGGATTGCACGTTTTATGGGATGAGCGCGATCTGACCCTGAGCGCTGAGGTCAAACAGGCGGCGCAGAGCCTCCGCAGGGGCGCTGGAACCCGCCAGATCAAGCTTTGGCAGATCTATCAGGCCATCCCGGCGCTCAAGGCCAAAATCGCGGCGCTAGACCGGCTGCCCTTGACACGCCGCGCCATCGATCAGGCTATCCAACGCCATGGTGCCAAGTCCGCGGCGCCGGATCTATTCGACTGAAATATGCATCGACGGGATTCATGCCCTTTGAAGAGGTTGCACCTAAACATGTAAATATGCGCTGTGATATGCTTTGTGCATGTTTCAACCGGATTTAAAAGCACGTATCGAACGCGCCCGGCACATCTGCAAAGTCCGCGGCTTGACCCAGGCGCAAATCGCTGCCGACTTGGGCGCCAGCCAATCCCAGGTAAGTCGAATCCTGCAGGGGCAGGGCTTACGCGCGTCGCGTCTGGCGGAAGAGGTATGCCTGTACGTCGAGAAACATGAGGGTGGCGTGACCACCGACTCGGTGAAAGGCAATGACGATCTGGTCAATGCCCTGACAGTCACCTGGGATGGCTCGGCAACACACGCCAGGGCGCTGGCCGCCGTTATTCGCTCGCTGTCTGCGTTAGGGCCAATTCACTCAACGTCGCCATCAAAGGAGTCAAAGGCATGAACATGCTGATCCGACCAACGCCGCTGCCCGATGAACTGGACTGTGGTTACCTGGGCCGCATCATGCGCATCAATGGCTTCGCGACCGAAAAGGATGCTGCGGCCAGCATGGTGAGGATGTTCGGTTTGGAGCATTTGCCGAGGTGGGAGCGCTCCGTTCTGGAGTCACTCAGTTTGATGGCCGGTCAGTCGCTGGAGCAATTCGCACTGGAACATTCCATGATTCCCATCCGGCGCGCCATCACCTCTTTCCTGCCGGATCTTCCTCACGGCAGCCCGACGCGACGCACCCTCTTGAGCAACTTTGGGATGGTGGCGGCGAGGCCCGGGGCCTTCTTTTGCCAAGAGTGCGTGTCTGCCGACGTTAACTTTCATGGGGTGAGCTATTGGCGCCGCGAGCACCAGGTGCCTGGACACCTTTGGTGCCCCAAGCACGCGACGCCATTGAGGTTCATGGAAGACGAGAGCGCGTTTCTTCAAGCGCCGTCAAAGTTCTTGTCTCAAGCGGAGACGGTTCCCCGCCAGTGGTTTGGCGACGCCATCGACAATTCGTGCGTCGGCAGGTTCATGGACATCATGTCAGGACTGATGGAGCGCGAAATGCCGATGGATGTCAAGTATGTCGCGCTCGCGCTGCGCACGCAGGCGGCAGGAAGGGGATTGCAGACGAACGGTGGAAAGGTCAAAAATCCCCTGCTCAGTGACCTCATTCAGGATTCCTTTCCACGCCATTGGTTGGACACCGTATTTCGGGATCTTGTGAATAAGGCGAGGGGTCAAATCCTGAACCAGGCCGATGGTGTCCTGTTTATGCGGACGTCTGCGTCGTCAGTTTCTTCTTACGTCCTGGCAGCTGCTGTTCTATACGAATCAGCCGATGAAGCGTTGAACAAATTGTTCAACGCCAGTCAGACTTTTGCGGACGCGCCCAAGCGCAAGTCGATGACGCAGCTCGGTCTAGACAGCAAAGTCTTGGCGTCGGCGTACACCGAAAGCCAAGGGCTTCATTCAACGACGGCTCGGCGTCTCGGAATTCCATTGCACCAGGCCGTGTCAATGCTCAACAGTCTTGGGCTCCCCAACTTAAGCCGCGGTCGTGGCACCGAGAGCATGATTGACGCGGTGGTGGATTTCTATGTGCATGGCAAGACTTTCGCTGAAAGCCTTGCCAGACTGACCTCAGACGAACTGGAGTGCTTTTTGCGAACGTCGGGCGTCAACCTGAAATCGGCCCTGATGTCCTTTGCGGCTGCAAAACCGCAAAGGACACTGGCTGGCAAGCGGGTCAAATCGTCACTACCCAGAGACACAACGGGTGCTGCGGCACAGCCTTCACGCCCGCACATGGCACGGCAGCCATCGACGACAGCGCAGGCGGCTCATCAACGTGAGACCGAGTTCCAGAACTGAGACCAGAACGCGCCATCGCGAGGCATGAGATCTTCATATTTGGACATTCGCACGGGATCTTTGCTGCGAAACGCCGCCACCGCCGGCGCGACCGGTGCCAAATAGGTTGCCGCAGCTGTTTTGAAGTCGGTCAGCAGCAAGTCACCCTTGTCCCGCTCCAATGCAATGCGCTGTGCCGCAATCCACAGCGCAATGATGAGACGCTGAATGCCGCCAGTCAGTTCAATGATCAGATTCGCCAGTTCATCGTCGATAGGCAGTTTCTTTTGCACATACTGGTATTTGCCCAGTAGTTCCAGAAAGTTTGTCCTGAAGTTGCGGTCTTTCGCATTCTCGAAATGCTGAAATTGATGGAACCCCGAAGACACGATGCGTTCCGTGGTGCTGAGGCGGCGTGTCAAAGCGCCGATCCCATCCGGGGTGCCAGACAGAAGTAGGGGGACTTGCCAGGTGTTCATCAATATCAATATCCATTTCAGAAATTGATCTTCTACGATGCTCAGCTCTGGCACATCGTCTTCAATGCCGCGTTTATTGCGTCTCTTTTTTAGGGTCGCAAGCTTGAAGAGGTTTTGAACTTCATCCAAATGAAGGACACCCAGAAAATGCGCTGTAGCCACCTGCCGCCATGAGTCAAGCATTTTCATGCCATCGCGGCGCTCCTTGGCGAGGTCAAAGGCAAAGCGGTTCGATCTCGTGACCCTATCCCACTCACGCATGAGATCCGTCGCGAGGTCAACAGTTCTCCCGCTGGGTGGTACATTGATGGAAAGCCAGGCGACTTGTTGGTGTCCACCAACCAAGCGCGGAAAGGTTTCGTGGTGTATCACCTGCTGAGGGTAACTTCTCAGGCATCGCAGAATGCCTTCTGTTTTTCCGGTGCCGGAATGCCCCACGACCGCAGCACCATAAGCAGGTGCACGTTTGAGATTGAGTACAACATGATTTCCACTGACGGTTGACCAAGTGGTTGCCGCAGTGGGGTCAAGGTAGCGGTAGTTTTGCCTGACCATCAGTTCAATGGTTTCATGGAGACGGCACTCCTCAACGCTGGGCATATGAAAATCGCGTAGCGACATCAAATAATGCATGGCGATATGGGGAGAAATGCCATCCATCGTTTTCGGTCGTTTGGGAAGCTCCGTCAGCGACTTTATGACCTCAATCCTTGACCTGATCGGACCGAGGCCCTGCGTCAAAAGATTGCCTGCGTAGGGGTCCAGTGTATTGGCATCAGACATGGTCATTCTCTGCGTCATCGCCAGCACTTAGTACGGCACGCATCATCTCCTCATGCGCCTCCATGGCTTCGTCACGGAGTTTTTCTGTGGTCTGCGCTTCAGAGCCGCGAGGGCTGGAAGTGCATGCCATCTCCACAGCGCGTGCCTCGGTCATGGTAGGCATGATTCCCTGTGCTTTTGACATCGCCTCACGGGTCAATTCGATGGCGTTGTTTCGCAGGGCTTGAATTTTGCGAAGTGTTTGCAGTGCGTACAAAGTTTTTTGATGTGCAACCTCAGCGCGCTGCATTTGGGTGTGGACAATCGAGTCACTCAATTCATCAAAAGTAACTTCAGCGGAGGTTCTTGACTGGTCTGAAATCTTTAGGTCGAGCAAGCCTTCGCCGTTTGTGTTGGGAGTCCAAATCCGTCCGACTGGGCCTGGGTAGTGGTGAATCGGAATTTGCCAACTGCCAAAATTGCGGGCTGTTGTGGTCCAGTCCTCGGCTTGAATAGTTGGGCAATGGTAGTCATTGCCAGCGTACACAATGGAACTCCGACCAACCCGGGCAGTGTCCGGCGTGAGCAGTGTTGTGATGAGGTCAGCCTGTGGGATGGCGCGTTGCAGCCCGATTCCCATCTCATGCCCCCAACGCCAAAGCCCGGCTGGACTCGGGAAAACGCCTGCCGATGCCATGTGTGCATCAACCCGATGAGAGCGGTCTGCCTTCAAGTTGTATTCACCAAAGATCAGATGCAGATACTGGACATATTCGCGCACTGTCATTGCCGATTCGTCCGGATGGGATTTTCGCAAGTCAAATTCTGCACGACGGGCATTCATAGCTCCGGGCTCAAACAGGAATTGCGCGTCCTTTTCGATACGGTGAATCACCTCGACCAGTCCTTTCAAATCCGGACGGTAGGGGGGTGCATAAGCCATGCAGGGAATCAGCTTGATGGCAGTAAGACTGGCGGCCTTTGATAAATACTCGCCCCTGTCGCACATCAGCTGATAGCACATCGACGGCAACGGGTTGAGGCTGAGAATGGGTTGGTAGCCCCACAATTCTCCAAGGAGGGCAGGATCGGCAACACTATTAAACAGACTGATCTTGGCGGTGTTCCAGCTCGGGCCGGTCAGGCACACGTAGAACCCCACAATGGCCGTCGACCAGACATCCACAATGATGTAGACAATGGGGCGCCCCACAATCCAGGCTCGATTGAGTGATGATCGCAAATAGATATCACCCACGGACGAGTCAATAGCCCAGGTGTGGCCTGGGCCGGAGACGCCCTTCCAGTTGCGTGCGATCAAACCGCGCAAAGAGCGCTTGAAATGTCCGAGTGTGGTTTTTTGCAGCAGGCGCCTTAGGCGCGGTATCTCCACTTCAAGCACACGTCGGATTTGTTGGTCGTTTGGATACTCGCCCAACTTGAGATCAACAGGAACAAGGACCCCATTTTCTGGTCGGTACTTTTTAACAAATGCACTTTCCAGAATCAGCGTGCAGCGTTTGGGCATGGCGGGCTTCACAGGTGTTTTGATCTGGTTGTCAGCCGCCACTATGGCCGCTCGCCATGCGCTGCTCATCCCTGGTTGTTTTGGTGGCAAATCGACACGACTTGCCTTCTTGGCGACGCGTTGTGTACTCGTCTTGCGACCTGCTTTCTTTCTTCCCCCGGGGTCGCATGGACGCGAAATATTGGGTGCGCCACACCGGTCACGACGGGGCAACAGGCTGATCTCGCTCAAGCCGAGTCGGCAAAGCGTTGACCACTGTTTGTAAATATAGGTCCGGCAGACTTCACCTGCCGCCATGGCCTCTCGAATGAGCCCACCCAGGCCTTCATGAACCAAAATGCTCTCTTTCATTTTTTTTAGGTCCAAGAAGCCTGACATGGCCTTGCAACGGTGCAAGTAAATCGCTTGATTTTTGGGTGATTCTGTTGGGACGAAATAAATTGGCTCGCGTTCAATCTCGACAGTTATCAAAAGCTTGTTGGCCTCCAGCCGCTCCAAATAGTCGCGTTCCATCCATAGAAGATCACCAATGAGGGGTGCCGGCGTTTTTTTGCGTGGGTTTTTGGTTTTCCCCAGCTTCTGTCGACCACCACGGGGAACTTTTTCAACATCGGCCAACTGGATGCAAGCACAAACCGTCTTGTTGATGGCCGCCTCGTCGAAAATGACGCGGTAGATGCCGGCCGGATATGCACCTGAGGCCTTGTCGTGGAGCAGCCGAAAAACCTGGTTTGGCATCAGTTCCATGATGTCCTCCTCGAAAGCACCGGGTTGAGGGCAGCGAAGTCATCCGGGCTCAGCAGGTTTATTGGCAAATGTGGCCGCCAACCGGTTCGTAGATCCATAGGTATGGCACCAGTCCAAACGGCCTGCCAGAAGGCACGCTGGGCAAGGTCTTTGTCTTCGAGCACCGTGGTGATTGAATCCAATGTGTAGGTAAATGTGTGCCCCAGTGTCTGATCTACAGCATGAGCGGCAACTTTGATATCGGATGTGGAAACTGTGGTGCCAAGCCCCCATGGAACTGCTCGGCGTAAGGTGACTCCCACAGACTCGGCAAACAGCCGGGGAGTGATCAAAATCCATGTAACCCCTCGGGCATCCCAATACGCTTTTTCGATAGCCAGCAACTGACGGTTGCGTTTGGTCAGTTTCGAATCATCTGGCTTGTAGGCCACCGCCAAAAGTTCCAACTGACCAGATGGAAGGCGTATAACCAAGACTTGGTCAGTGGTCATTTTCCAAACATCCGAGGTGCCGCCGCCGTTGACGCGAGGGTGTTTGATCCCCAATTGTCTCGCGATAGCAAGCGTGCCTAAATAGGTTTTTTCTCCGTAGCGGACGTCGTACAGAGCGAGCTCAAATGACCCGTCTTCAGGGGAGAGCTTGTGTTGCTCCCGGACATCCAGCAGGTTGCTGATCATTGTTGAAAACAGCAGTCCGACCCATTCACCATCGGATAGCAATTCCCGCTGGCGTTCCTGCCACATCATCAAGTGCGAGCGCCCCATGCTGGACGGATCCCCGCGCCCGACACGGTGCCAGGGAATGTAGTCTTGGTAGGTGCCGGTTCCACGGCCAATTCGCGTGAATCGCTCAAGTAGAGCTGGTGTGAATCGTTTCTGAGTTCGCATGAAATACCCCTTTAGCCGGACGAGCGGATCTGTCGCTCGCCAAAATGGCGTTCGTCTGAAATTTTTGAACAAGGGGGATTGACGAACCTGATTAAGGCTCTTAGACTGGACTCGTTGAGAAGCAAGTCTGGGCTATCCCCCAGCAAATCGGCGTGTGGTCCTGCAAGACCCCACGCCGTTTTTTTTGTTTATGAGCTATTCAATAGGCGACTCCTTTGCAAGGGGGACTGTCGTTCTCGGCTGTGAAAACGGTTATCCGCTTTGGCTGGAAGCAGGATGCAGAGACAGTCTGTTCAGCGCTGATGAAATTGCGGCGAATTGGTCTCCATAAGGACCCGACGCGGGGCATGGTCATTACGGAGAGAAAAACTCGTCTCCGCAAAACCCAGCGGGTCATTCGAGTCATCGCTCGCCAGATTGTTCTGGTCCGACCAAGCCCAATCGCACCGCGACTTCGCTTGCTGGGGATGCTTCTTTGAGGCCCAATGCCAAAGCGATCTTGTGGCTTTGTCCTCGGGACGATCGGTTCTTTCCCGCCAAAACCGCATAGACAAGGCGGGGGTCAAACGCATGTGCCTGAGCCCAGGTGGATATTGATACGCCGTGCTCTTTAAAGCTTGCTTTGACTTCTGTCGTTGAAAACGCCATACAATGACCCTATAAAGTCCCACGTTGGGTATTATTGGTTAATTGATGGCAATTGTCGAGGACAGTAGACTCACACCCATGAAGATGCTTGATCTATTTCGCGAACGCCTAAAAAGCGAGCGCCAGCGCCTCGGTCTGACCCAAGCCGAGTTGGGCGCGGCCGCTCAAATTGATCGGCGAACTCAGTACAAGTATGAGGTTGGCACCAACGAGCCGAATATCAGCTATCTCAAGGGCGTCGAAAGTGCCGGGGTTGATGTTCCATTCACTTTGTTTGGCCAACGTTCCGAAGAGCTTAGCGGGGCGGTCGATTGGCCGTTGTTATGGCAAGCCGTGGAAGACATCGCGCTTTTTACTTCGCGGCGGTTGCCGGACTGTCCGGAGGCAGTAAAACGTGATTTGGTCGAGCGCCTGTATCTGGCCTATCAGGAACACAAGCAGGCCCAGCGTCCGCTGACCCAGCGGAATGAGCGCAACATGATCGTCGATGAGATGTGGAATGAGCAAGCCAACGGCTGACTCCGATCAAGAAGATTTGCAAGTCCTCGTTGACCGTTTGATGCAAGCGGGAAGGCGGGGAGGGCCTGCTGGAGTCCGCGAGTTTATCGATCACGGCGGTTTTGACTTGCCGGCTTTCCTCCGGGATTTTGAAACTGGTTGGCGGCTACTGCTGCGCTACCCCGTGGTTTGGCTACGGCACAAGCGCTGGGTAGACTCGTGCCGATTGGCCGGTACCAGTTCAGTGGAAGATTGGGAGGCGTTGAAGGCGGCTGAACAAAACATCGCCATTTTTGAATTCGGTCAACGACGCATTGCCTTTCATGAGCGAATGCGCCTAAGAAACATACGTCATGGGCACAAACTAAGCTGCTGGCAATTTCGTGACCTGTTGAGTAGCCTAGCCGTTACGTGCTCGGACGGCCGGATTGGGCTGCAGCCACCTCCAAAGAGGGCAACACAGGTCCTCGGTGGAGTTCTACACATTTGGACCGCGACGTGTATTTATTTGCTTGCAAGTGCGACGATGCGCTTTATCGGCACGGGCTGTCTGACCTGCGACGTTTTCGGAATTTACGTACTCCTTCCTGCAATGATCGGTATTTGGTGGTTTATCCATGTGTGCAGTGACGAGTGGCGGAACGCCTTTAGCAAGCTCAACGACATGGCCATCGGGAGCGTCGGTCGGTGAATAGGTTGAGCGATTTGACCGAGGGCCAATAAATGGCCTGCATCGACGCGAAATAGTCGTCAAGATCACCGTTTACCGCCCGATGGATTGTTCCCTTCGCAATGTTTTCTTTCTAGGTCAAAGTCCCAGAGAAACGCGACATCCAAGAAGTCAGGAAATATTTCATTTCCAAACGTCACTATCCCAAGGCAAGCGAATGGTTAAACGCTACACAACACGAACCCCATTTCAAGCACGGTCACGCCGAAACCAGAAACGCGCGTACATGAAGATTCAGAACCGCATCCAAAGAGCGGCACCGGTCCTGGGCGGAAAATTCACGACGCACACCTATATGCATGGGGAAAATGGGTGGATCGATGCCCACTTCCTCGGCACCAAGCCACCTATTTCCTACAGTCTTGCATTGCAGACCACCCTCTGCGAATACAAAGAGCTGGTCAGAAGTCGGGCATGGGAGCTGTCGTACGAATTGGCCCCGGATCGGGACCTTCCCCTGTTTGCCGGAGCGGTGAAAGATCCAACCACCGGCCACTATGTGAGTCGCCGGCGCGAACCCGTTCGATACCCTGAGCTTGAAAATATGACCCGCTTGGATTGGTGCGAGGCCCAACATCAAACGATTGCGGACAGCGGTGATGTTCACGTCTTTGAGAAATGGACCTTGCATCATGACTACCACGACGGTATTGGCCTGCACGCCACCATCGATGTGCCGGTCCTGACCATCAAAACCGTGAATGCATTCATCGACCGGTTCTTGACGACCGAGGCGAATTTCCTGGATTCAACCCCGCACACCTATCGCTACGATCAGGTGTTGCATTGGGGCCTGGACGCCA
>JAYWCQ010000148.1:0-6557 GCA_043780435.1 Polaromonas sp. | reverse complement strand
AACAGCGGGACGTATTTATGCTCGGTTAGCGAGGTTGGTGATTGGCGAAACACAAGTCAAAGATGTCGAAAAATTACTTGATGAGCAACCAGTAAGTATCCCCGCGCTTGACCTGATAGTAGAAGACTTTGAACTTAATGGGCGCAAATTCGGCAAGATTGAAGTAGATGCGATCAATCGATTGTCAAACGCAAGTGGTCCTGCAGATGGTGCACGGGTATGGCGATTGAACCGATTGAACATCACGACACCAGAGGCTAAATTAACGGCGAATGGGTTTTGGGCATATCGCGAAGCTGCACGCACAGATGCTGCAAGTAAAGGGGATGCTGCTGGCATACTTAATGCGCTTGAGCGCCGCACCACAGGCATTGACTTCAAATTGGATATTTCAGATGCAGGACAATTGCTGGAGCGGTTCGGTTTCAACGGCGTTGTACGCGCGGGCAAAGGCAAGTTGGAGGGGCAGATGACGTGGCGCGGCTCGCCCTTGGCAATGAACTACCCTACGTTAGCTGGTCAATTTAATATCAATGTAGACAATGGGCAGTTTTTAAAAGTAGAGCCTGGCATTGCTAAATTACTCAGTGTTTTGAGCATGCAATCTATTGCCAAGCGTTTAACTTTTGATTTTCGAGATGTTTTCAGTGAAGGCTTTGTATTTGATTTTCTGCGGGGCGATGTGGCCATCGATCGTGGTTTAGCTACGACCAACAATATGCAAATCAGCGGCGTGAATGCTGTGATTCTGCTGGATGGAAAATCGGATATTGCCTCCGGGACGCAAGATATCAGAGTGGTCTATGCCCCAGAGGTGAATGCGGGTGTCGCTTCATTGCTTGTTGCTTCGGCCATCAACCCCGCTATAGGCATAGGTACATTTTTGGCTCAGTTGTTTCTTCGTCAGCCTCTCATAGAGGCTGTGACAAAAGAATTTAAAGTTTCAGGTACTTGGGCTGATCCTGTGGTCGCTGAAGTAAAGAGAACACCAAGAGCTGACGTTAAAAAATAAGGACTTGATCTATGAAGGTAGCTGCAATTCAAATGGTCTCAGGCGGTGACTTGGATGTAAACCTACAGCGCGCAGCTGTATTGCTAAAACAAGCGGCAGAGCAAGGAGCCGAGCTTGCCGTGTTACCCGAATATTTTTGCATGATCGGTAGCAAAGATACGGATAAATTGACGATTTCAGAAATTGAAGGACAGGGAAAAATTCAGCAATTCTT
The DNA here is from genome assembly GCA_043780435.1 of Polaromonas sp. Classification (GTDB taxonomy): domain Bacteria; phylum Pseudomonadota; class Gammaproteobacteria; order Burkholderiales; family Burkholderiaceae_C; genus Aalborgiella. The sequence continues at coordinate 5,331 of JAYWCQ010000148.1, read as the reverse complement.
CGCGAAAGCAGCGCAGGATCTAAACCTCTGGGTTGTCGGTGGCACCATGCCCATGACAACCACAGACCCCTTGCATGTGAACAACAGCGTTTTGGTTTATTCACCGACTGGAAAACCTGTTGCCCGCTATGACAAAATCCATTTGTTCCGCTTTGATAATGGCAAAGAAAGCTATGACGAATCAAACGTTTTGGTGCGTGGTGACAAAGTTGTGAGCTTCGATTTACCATCCAAAGATGGCCATACCTGGCGTATTGGCTTAAGCGTTTGCTATGACATGCGTTTTCCAGAGCACTACCGCAGCAAAGAAGTTGATGCCTGGTTGGTGCCCAGCGCCTTCACATATACAACAGGTCAGAAGCATTGGGAGATTTTGCTTCGCGCGCGGGCGATTGAAAATTTAGCCTATGTGGTTGCACCCGCACAAGGCGGCATTCATCCCACAGGTCGCCGAACTTGGGGGCATTCCATGGTGATCAATTCTTGGGGCGATGTGTTGAATGTCTTGCCAGAAGGCGAAGGTATGGTGATAGCAGAGATGGATATTGAGCAACTGAAGCATCACCGCCGGCAATTGCCCGCTTTGCAGCACCGCATCTTATGATGACGGTGGCTGTTTATCGTCATGAGTAACACCTTTCGAGTCGCCTTCCACGTCCCCTTCCAACCCTCTTTTTAACTCGCCATTTTTGCGTCCCGAAAACATCGTCCACCACACAGTGCCAAGCAAGATAAGTAGCGCCAACAAGGCTTCTAGTAGCAATAAAATCATGACCCTACCTCGGTGTGTTTTAAAAAGTGTTTTGCAAATCGCTTTGTTAGCAGGCTTGATTGTAGGACTCTTGACCTCTTGCTCAACGCCATTGAAACCTATTCAAGATGAAGTCGCACCTACCAAGCCGTTGGATGATGGTGTGCTGCCTGCTGATATTGTGCAGGCCAAAAGCCGCTGGGTGCCAGTGCGGTGGCGCGATATTCCTGGATGGACAGAATCTGCAGTTTCTCAACAAGATGCTTGGGCAGCTTGGTTGAAAAGTTGCCAAAATGCCGCAACGGCAAATGCTTATTTGTGCCCTGAAATTCGCAGTTTAAATGCTGTCAGTGACAATGAGCGACGTGCGTGGATGATGCAAAAGTTGCAACCCTACCGTGTAGAAAGTCTGCAAGGCGCTGCAGATGGCCTGCTGACTTCGTATTACGAACCAGTCTTAGAAGCATCACGTAGACCACGCCCTGGGTTTAGCGTGCCTTTGTACCGACCACCTGTTGGTTTATCGGGCAAAAGCCCGTGGTACACGCGGCAAGAGATGGATTCTTCGCCGCAAGTAAAAGCGCAGCTGCGCGGCTTGGAAATTGCTTATGTGGCGGATCCAATAGATGCATTGATATTGCACATTCAAGGCTCTGGCCGTGTCAACATGCTGGAAGCCGATGGCTCAAAACGAACAGTTCGGCTCGCTTATGCGGCAACGAACGAGCAGCCCTACAAAAGTGTCGGGCGTTGGTTGCTAGACCTGGGCTCCGCTGGCACCCGTGATGTGTCTTGGCGGGGTATCAAAAATTGGACTGCAAGAAACCCGCAGCGTTTGAATGAACTGTTGTGGAGCAACCCGCGCGTGGTGTTTTTTCGAGAAGAAGCCATGCCAGATACGCAGGTAGGACCTAAAGGTGCCCAAGGCGTGCCGCTGACGCCAGGGCGTTCAATCGCCGTTGACCGCGCAAGTATTCCCTATGGCGCACCCGTTTGGATAGCTAGCAGCGGGCCAGAAGGTGAGCCGCAGCGATTTCAAAAAATGGTTCTTGCACAAGACACAGGCAGTGCAATTACGGGGGCAGTCCGTGCGGATTACTTCATGGGTTGGGGTCAAGAAGCGGGCGATCAAGCCGGACGCATCAAGCAGCCGCTGCAAATGTGGGTCTTGTGGCCGAAATCGCCACGCTAATTTAATTTGAGGCCTTAGCTTTATTCATCAAATGCCCAAGTGGCAATTCACTACTCGCCTTGACTTCTCCCAGAGAAAAGCTGGTGTGCAGATCTTTCACATTGGGTAGGTTAATCAACTGCTTCAGCGCAAAGTTGGAGAAGTTATCCAAATCCTGTGCCACCACTTGCAACTCAAAAGTGCCAGTACCGCTGATGTAGTGGCAACTCACCACTTGCGGTAGTTTTTTGATGGCTTCTTCTAGCTCGCGTGTCACATCGCCGCGGTTGCGCTCCGCATCAAGCCGCACAAACGCCAAGACGCCTAAGCCGATTTTGTGACGGTCAATTTCAGCGCGATAGCCCTTGATGAAGCCGCTTTCTTCAAGCGCTCGCACACGCCGCCAGCACGGTGCGGCGGATAAGCCCACGCGTGCCGCCAATTCAGCATTCGTGAGTCGCCCGTCTGCTTGTAGTTCTTTTAAAATCAAGACGTCAAACTTATCAAGTGTTTCCATAAATATCTATTCTAAGCAAGATTTATCCTAATAGTGATCATTTTCAGGCAAAAAACGCAAACACTTACCAGCACATCACGCATACACTTTGGGGTAACATAGACAAGAAAACTGGAGACCCACTGTATGAACGCACCCTTGCCTGAGCACATTCGCAGAGCGCTAGAAACCGTCACGCTCGACGATAAATATTCGCTCGATTACGGCAGTGCGTTCATGAGTGGCGTGCAAGCTTTGGTGAAGTTGCCGATGTTGCAACGGCTACGCGATCAGTTGCAGGGCAAAAACACAGCGGGTTTTATCAGCGGCTACCGTGGCTCACCGCTGGGTGGCTATGACCAAGCTTTGTGGAAAGCAGCGCCGTACTTGAAAGCGCAAAATATTGTGTTTCAGCCCGGCGTCAACGAAGAATTGGCCGCTACAGCGCTGTGGGGCACGCAGCAATTGGGCTTTTCACCACCGGGTACCAACAAGTTTGATGGCGTTTTTGGTATTTGGTATGGCAAAGGGCCGGGGGTGGATAGATGCTCTGACGTTTTCAAACACGCCAACATGGCCGGTACCACAGAATTTGGCGGTGTGATTGCGGTTGCGGGGGATGACCACATTTCCAAAAGTTCCACCGCCGCGCACCAAAGCGACCATATTTTCAAAGCCTGCGGCTTGCCGGTTTTCTTTCCAGCCAATGTGCAAGAGATTTTGGACTTGGGCATTCACGCCTTCGCCATGAGCCGTTTTTCTGGCGTGTGGGCGGGCATGAAAACGATTCAAGAAATTGTTGAATCCAGCGCCACGGCGATGATCGACCCCGAACGCGTCAAGATTGTTATCCCCACAGATTTCGCCATGCCAGCCGGCGGCGTGCACATCCGCTGGCCAGATGCGGCGCTGGATCAAGAAGCACGCTTGTTTGATTACAAATGGTATGCGGCACTGGCCTACATTCGTGCGAACCAGCTCAATTACAACGCTATTGAAGGTAAAAACGACCGCTTTGGCTTGATCGCCAGCGGTAAAGCCTACAACGACACTCGCCAAGCCTTGCTCGATTTGGGCTTGGACGACGCAACCTGCCGCCAGATCGGGATTCGCCTGCACAAAGTCGGCGTCGTTTGGCCGCTGGAAGCGCAATTGACACGTGAATTTGCCACAGGCTTGCAAGAGATATTGGTGGTCGAAGAAAAGCGCCAAGTTATTGAATACCAACTCAAAGAAGAGCTGTACAACTGGCGCGATGATGTGCGTCCCACAGTGCTGGGCAAGTTCAACGAGATGGAAGGTGGTGAATGGTCTACACCGAGTCCAAGCGCCAACACTTTGCTGCGCGCCAATGCAGATTTGTCCCCCGCCATCATCGCCAAAGCGATAGCAGGGCGTCTCAAAAAACTTGGCATGGATGGTGGCGAAGGCAGTGACATTCGTAAGCGTATCGATGCACAACTGGCGATTTTAGAAGCCAAAGAACGCAGTATGCAAGTGCAGACGATTCAGCAACTCAGCGAGGCTGAGCGCCAGCCCTGGTTTTGCTCAGGCTGCCCGCACAACACCTCTACCAAAGTGCCCGAAGGCTCGCGTGCCATGGCAGGGATTGGCTGCCATTTCATGAGTATTTGGATGGACAGATCCACCGTCGGCTTCACCCAAATGGGTGGCGAGGGCGTGCCCTGGGTGGGACAGCAGCCGTTCACGACAGATCAACACATCTTTGCCAACTTGGGCGATGGCACCTACTTCCACAGTGGCTTACTCGCCGTGCGCCAGTCCATTGCGGCGGGCGTCAACATCACCTACAAAATTTTGTACAACGATGCGGTGGCGATGACGGGCGGTCAGCCCGTGGGTGAGCGCCCAGAAGGTCACTCGGTCGTGCAAATCGCGCAATCGATGCAGGCGGAGGGCGCGTCCAAAATTGTCGTCGTCACGGATGAACCCGAAAAATACGAGGGTGTCAAATTGGTGGATGGTGTCTCTGTGCATCACCGCGATGAGTTAGACACAATTCAAAAGCAATTCCGCGAGATCAAAGGTACCACTGTCATCATCTACGACCAAACCTGTGCCACCGAAAAGCGCCGCCGTCGTAAGCGCGGCACCATGGTGGATGTGGCGAAACGCGTCGTCATCAACGAACTGGTGTGCGAAGGCTGTGGCGATTGCAGCGTGCAGAGCAATTGCTTGAGCGTTGAACCGCTAGAAACCGATTTTGGCCGCAAGCGCACTATCAACCAAAGCAGCTGCAACAAAGACTATTCCTGCGTCAAAGGCTTTTGCCCCAGTTTTGTCACCGTAGAAGGTGGTCAGCTGAAAAAGAAAAGCAAAGCGACGAATGCGACACAAAATCCGTTCGCTATGTCTGCCTTGCCTGAGCCAAACATATTGCCTACGCCGCAAGCCTATGGCATCGTCGTCAACGGCGTGGGTGGCACAGGCGTCATCACCATTGGGCAATTGCTCGGTTTTGCAGCGCATATCGAAGGCAAAGGCATCGTCACGCAAGATGCCGGCGGCTTGGCGCAAAAAGGCGGGGCGACTTGGAGCCATGTGCTGATTGCCGACCACCAAGACGACATCCGCACCACCCGCGTGGGCATGGCGGGCGCGGATGTGATCATAGGCTGCGACCCGATAGTCTCTGCCAACAAAGAAACCACACTGCGCATGCGCGCGGGTCGCACCCACGTCGCGCTCAACGCGCACAGCACGCCCACGGCGGCCTTCGTCAAAAACGCCAATTGGCTGAACCCTTCGCAAAACTGTGTCGATAGCATCACCGCTATTGTGGGTACAGACGGCGAAAGTGGTGGCGTTAGTGCCTTCAATGCCGACGCGTTGGCCACGGTGATGATGGGCGACAGCATCTACACCAACCCCATCATGCTGGGCTATGCTTGG